>JARRPE010000337.1:0-2028 GCA_037383205.1 Methyloceanibacter sp. | reverse complement strand
GTCTACGAAGGATCCGGCTATCTGGAAGACGAGCCTGAGTACGACCGCGAGGACGACCGCTATCGTGAGCCGGCCGTTGCGGAATCAGCACCGGCCCGTCGTGCCGCGCCCGCCGAAGAGGCGAGACCCGCCCGGCGTGAGCCCGAGCCGCACTACTCGCCGCGTCCGGCGGCTCGTGCCGAGGACGACCATCGGCCGATGTCCGCGGAGCGTCAGGACGTGGAACGGCGTCCGGCCGAGGCGGCGCCGTACCGGCCCGCCGCCCGCGCACCCGAACCGCGCCCGGAGGCCCCGCGCCAGGAGCCTCAGCGCCACGAAGCGCCACGTCACGAAGCTCCGCGCGAGGAATCGCCTCGTCATGAGGCGCCTCGCCAGGAGCAGCCAGGCCGCGAAGAGCCGCCCCGGCGCTATGAGCCCGTGCAGCGGGACCGCGGTCCGGTTCAGACGCAGCGGCAGCCGCTGGCGGATTTTCTGATCCGCAAACTCGGTGAAGTCGGCAATATGAGCTTGGACGATTTGTGCAGCGTCGCCATCCAGGAGGGATACTTCGCCGAAGGCGACAATCCGGACCGGACGGTGCACATGACGCTCATGAACGTCGTCAAGGCGGGCTTCATCCGGCAGATGCCGAACGGCACGTTCGCACCGGCGTCTGTCATGGACACGATCAGGCTCCGGCGCGCGATCTAGCGCCGGCTCACTCGGCGGGCCGCCCGCGCAACAATTCGACGACGTCGCTGCGGATCTTGTCTTCCGTATAGCGCGCGAGCGCTTTGCGATCGGCGAAGTCGTCCAGCGGCACGGGCGGTCCAATCCGAATATTGGCCTCGAGGGGCCCAAGCCCCAACAGCCGCCAAGCGTGGCTGGCCATGTCCATGTCGCCGTACCAGGCGACCTGCGGCCGGCCGCGCCGGCCGAGCGGCAGTCCATAAGCCTTCGTGTAGGCCAGCGCCAAAGTCTGGACGGAGACGTCCGAGTCCGTCTTGTCGTTTTCCGGGGGCTTCACCGCCGCGAAGAGAGCCGAGCGGAACGGAAGGACCCCGTTCCCGTCACTCGACGTGCCTTCGGCAAAAAACACCACGTGGTCGCCGGCTTCGAGCCGCTCGAGAATCTCATTCGCCTTCGTGCCTGTCTGCGTGCGCCGCTCGCGGTCGACGAAGACCGACCGCTGAAGCTTCGCCAGCCATTTCACGAAGGGCCAGGTCGAGACCTCCCGTTTCGCCACGAACGAGACCGGCGCCACGGCGGACAACACGGTGATGTCGAGCCAGGACACGTGGTTGGAGACGACGAGCACACCGTTCTGGCGCGCAAGGTCACCGTCCACGTTGATGCGGACGCCGACGATTCGACAGACTTGGCGGTGATACCAATGCGGGAAGGTGCGCGCGAACCGCGACTTCGACCGGACGAAAAGGTGCTGCAGGGGCATCAAGGGAAGGGTGAAGGCGAAGAAGGTCGCCAGCACCAAAAATGCGCGCACGTTTTTCATCGATCAGAGGCGAAGCGGCCAACTACCAGCGGCGGGATCAAGGATCGCCGACGCAACATAGGTTCACGACATCAATAGCAGGTGCGATTGCCATACCGCGTGACGCAGATCCCGCGCAAGGCGGCCTTCTCCGCCCGGACTCGCAGCGGCTCCGTCCGGCACTCCGTCCGGACATCGCCATCGCTGAAATCGAATGTGTCGCAGACCTCGCGCCTGCCGGTCTCGATGAGATGGACCTCCAACTTGGACGGAAAAGCCACGTTTGCACTAGGCGCATCGGGCGTCCGGTCGGAGGAGGCCGCCGCAGGAGGGGCCGTCTTGGCGCTCGGCGTGGTCGCGGCGTTTGGTTGTGCCGGTGGTTCCGCGTCCAGCGATATGGCGTGCTCCGCAAAGGCGATTGAGGTCAACAGCATCAATGCCGCGGCCAGAAAAACGCGCAGTCCCATCACGCACCCCTTCGTCCCGGTTAACCTTTCGTTAACGTTGTCCCGGGGGGCGCCGGAAGTCAAACCTTGCCGGGGTTCGGCCTGGAGCAG
>JARRPE010000336.1:0-2031 GCA_037383205.1 Methyloceanibacter sp. | reverse complement strand
GGAGAGACCTTCAAGTCGTTCGAATTCGGGTGGACGACGGGGTCCGCGGCGCGGTTCTTCAACAATTATCACCTGACCTTCTGGCAGATTGACGAGCGCAAGGAGGAAGGCACGCCCGATGGGTATGGCGTAGCCTTTAGCGTCAGCCACGTCGTGGATGAGCATTGGCTTCCGTTCCTGCGTGGTGGCTGGTCAGAAGGAGGCGACGCCCTCTATGAGGTCTCCATCAGTGCGGGCTTCGGATACAGCCAGGATATCAGCAGCAGCCTTTTCGGCCTTGGCGTAAACTGGAGCCGACCGAGCGAAGATACGTTCGGTGTCAAACTGGACGATCAGATCACTGTCGAGGTTTTTCAGAGGTGGCAGCTCACCGAGGGCATCGAACTGACACCGAGCATCCAGTACATCCAAAACCCTGCCCTGAAGCCCGAAAAGGACTCGATCGCGCTCTTCGGCCTTCGGTTCCGAGCGGCATTATGAACAAGAAAGCGCGCATGAAATTGGAGCAGAGGACCACGAACGGCGCGTCAAGCAGGAACTCGACGCCCAGCTTCAGAGGCTCAAAGACGAAGCGCAGACGCTCTTTGGACTGGTCGACGAACGGCCTGGTGTCAGGAGCCGCGAGGATGTCGTTGGTCAGGCCAAGGTGAGGATTGACGGAAACAAGGCCTTTTTCAGCTACCTCGTCGATCTGGACCCGGGCGAGCGCCGGAATCTCGTGCGTTTCCGTGACACACTGACACTGTCGGCCGACGGGCGTCGTATCGTCAATACTGCAAATGTATTCAAGGGGCCGTTCCCGGTGGCCCGTGTCCGGGTCGATTTCAAACGTTGATCCTCGACCTCGGGGCCTATGCAAACGATGTCACGCTCGAGTTCTCGCTGCCCGGCAAGCCTACCGACAATGCTTCATCGAAGCGTTCGACGGCAAGTCCAGGCGGAATGCTTGAATGCCCATTGGTTGAAGCACTCGAATGTCCGCTGCTGGCACTTTGCGGACATCAATCGTGAGCACGGCCGTGTCGGCTTACGGGTGCAAAGCAGACGCGCCTTATCCTCTCGATGATGTCGCCTGATGACCCAAAGCGGCCGTGGAATGAATTCTGCAAAGGTGCCAGATTCCGTGAGAGTCGATGTATGATGCCGTCCCAACTGGGGGAGAAAGCGAACATGGTAGGTAAGCTATTCTGGTCTGCAATTTTTGCGGTCACATTCTCTGCTGCTTCATACGGGCAGGGGTATGGCACAGCAGAGGAAGCCAGGGCCATGCTGGAAAGAGCGGTGATGGCTGTAAAGCAGGACAAGACAAAAGCGCTTGAGATGTTCAATGACCCGAATGGAGCGTTTCGGGACCGCGACCTATATGTGTTTTGTGCCAATGAATCGGATGGCATTGAGACCGCTCATCCAACTCATAAAGGATTCAAGCTTTCAGAGATGAAGGACGCGGCGGGAGTTGCATTTGGGCAGAAGATCATGAGCACGGCGAAGCCGGAAAAGATCAGCGAGGTTGCGTATATGTGGCCGCAACCTGGGTCTGATACGCCCGTACAAAAAATCACCTATGTAACGAAGGTGGCCGATCAAATTTGCGGGGTCGGCTACTATCGATAAGTGATGCTTGAGATCGCATGCAGACATCGGCCTGCTGACTAGTTACAGCGTCCGCTACAAAGCTGACGTTGTGATGCGCAGGTCTGACTTTGGCACGGAGCGGACATGGCCTTGAGCAGCCTGCGGGTCTGCTTCTGACCCAAAGCGGACGAGCGTTGGAAAAAAGCAGCGCCCGGAAGAACCGGGCGCTGTTGTAAATCCGCAGACATCGGCCGAAGGTTGATGTCCGGCCTTATTGGTTGCCGCTAGGTCCGGCCGTCAACTTCTCCATGACGGTGTCGAGATTGAAGCTGCCCGGCTTCTGTCGCGGCGGAAACTCCTTGAAGCTCTCGAGCCACTTCCCGACATAGGCCGAGGCCGGCGCAATTGCGAACATGTGCTCGAGGAACCAGCGGTCATAGCCCATCGCATGTTCTT
>JARRPE010000335.1:0-2034 GCA_037383205.1 Methyloceanibacter sp. | reverse complement strand
CCGGCGATCGGCGTCGACGGTGTGGCCATGTCGCGAGGCTCCACGATCCCGGCCTCGTAGGCCAGCCGGCCGCCTTCAATCGCGCGGGCAAAGCCGCGCGCCATGGCCACGGGGTTCCCAGCCTTTGCGACGGCGGTGTTCAGAAGGACGCCGTCATAGCCCAGTTCCATCACTTCGGCGGCATGAGACGGAACGCCGAGCCCGGCATCGACGATGAGGGGCGTATCGGGAAAATAGGCGCGCAGAGTCTTGAGTGCCGTCTTGTTGGCGAGACCGCGGGCTGAGCCGATGGGCGATCCCCACGGCATCAAGACCTCGCACCCCGCGGCGGCCAGGCGTTCGGCCACGCTCAAATCCTCGGTGGTGTAAGGCAGGACGTCGAAGCCGTCGGCATTGAGTTCGGTGGCGGCCTCCACGAGCCCGAACACGTCCGGCTGGAGGGTGTCGTCGTTGGCGATGACTTCGAGCTTAATCCAATTCGTCCCGAACAGCTCGCGCGCCATCTGTGCGGTCGTAATCGCTTCCTTCGCCGAACGGCATCCCGCCGTGTTGGGCAGGACTTGGCGCCCCAGCTCTTCGATCAGGCCCCAGAATCCCTGGCCGGTCTTGGCGCGCGCGGACTCCCGCCTGAGAGACACGGTGACGATCTCGGCGCCCGAGGCTTCCACGGCCTGGCGCAATAGGTCGGGCGAGGCATAGCCCGCCGTGCCGAGCAGCATGCGCGATGAAAATTCAGAGCCGTAGAGTTCAAGCATCAGTCATTATGGCATAGACGCCGCGTTCTGGCCGCCCGGAATCAGCGACCTTGCCCTATCCGCCCTGCCTCGGCGCGACGATCTCGATCTCGTCGGCCTCCGTGAGCGGGGTCCGCGCACGGGCCGTGGCAGCGACGAAGGCGCCGTTCACGGCTGTCGCAATTTTCGCGTCGGCGAAGCTGAGCGCCCTGCATAGGTCGTCGAGACTGCTTGCGTCGGTTGTCAGGCGCTCACCGTTGACCAAAATCTGCAATGAAGACCTCCGGGTGGGTGACGCCGGTTTCCAGATAATGCGCCACCATTTCGGCCATGACCGGCGAGAGCAAGAAGCCGTGCCGGTACAACCCATTCACAAAGATATAGCCCGAACTCGTGATAATCCTAGGCCGGTTGTCGGGAAATGCGGGCCGGACGCCCGCGCCGAGGTCCAAGATCTCGGCCTCCCCGAAGGCGGGATCGAGTACATACGCGGCGCTGAGCAGCTCCAAAGCTGACCGCAATGTCACGGGCCCCGCGTCCTCGCGCTCGATAGAGGTCGCGCCGATCATGAAAGTGTTCGCGCCCGTCTCATCCTCGCCCCACGGCACGAGGTAGAGCGGAAAACGCGGATGGAGCATGCGGATGGGGCGCTCGAAGGTTATCTCGGGCGCGCGGACCACGATCCGCTCGCCGCGCACGCCCCGAAGCGTGGGCAGCATGTCCTGCGCGCCGAGCCCCCGGCAGTCGACGATGAAGTCCGCGCCGTCCGGCGTCTCGCTGGTGCCGAACTGGACGACGGCGCCGGCGCTGCGAATCTCGTTCAATAGGAAATCCAATGCGGCGCCCGGATTGAGATGGGCCTCGTCTGCATAGAACAAGGCCGTGTCGAAACGGGGAACGAGATCGGGCTCCAGGTCCTCCAGTTGTGTGGCGTCGAGACGGATGCCGCCTTCGGTCATGCGTTCGAAACGATCAAGGAGGCTGCGGTCGCGTGCCGGCGCCACCACGAGGCTGCCGGAGGATGTGAGGTCCGGATAAGTAGCCTGCCACAGTTGAAGGCCGCGCATGCCCAACTCGCGGACCACGGGTTCTGCGCTTTCTTCCTCGCAGCGCGGCGCAAGCATGGCGCCGGCCCAGGGACTGCATGCATCGGTGAACGGTTCGGCCGATTGTTCGACCACGATGATGCTGTGCCCCCGGCGGGCGAGCGTCAGCGCCTGCCAAAGTCCGGTGACACCGGCGCCGCGGATCGCGATCTTGTAGGGACCTGCCATAAAGGATTGCTAGCGTTTCGTGTTTG
>JARRPE010000334.1:0-2076 GCA_037383205.1 Methyloceanibacter sp. | reverse complement strand
TCCGCCCCGCCGGTGTTGGCGTCCAGGGCCCGCAGACCGCCGACCAGCACGGTCATTTCCGGAACCGTCAGGTTCAGCAGGTCGGCCTTGTCCACCAGCATGTCGGCCGGCGAGAGCCAGGCGCGGCTGCTGTAGTAGTTGCGGAAGCCGTCGGCGGCCGGTTCGAGCACGGCGAAGGATTCGACGTCGGTCTGCGCCTGCGTCGCGTCGGTGCGGCCCGGCGTGAACGGCACGGTCACATCATGACCGGCGTCCCTGGCCGCCTTCTCGATGGCTGCGGCGCCACCCAGAACGATCACGTCCGCCAGCGACACTTTCTTGCCGCCCTTCTGATCGTCATTGAAGTCCTTCTGGATGCCCTTCAGGACCTTCAGCACCTTGGCCAGTTCGGCCGGGTTGTTGGCCTCCCAGTCCTTCTGCGGCGCGAGGCCGATGCGCGCGCCATTGGCGCCGCCGCGCATGTCGGAGCCGCGATAGGTGCGCGCGCTGTCCCAAGCGGTCGAGACCATCTCGGAGATCGATAGGCCGGAGCCGGCGATCTTCGACTTGACCGCATCGACATCGTAGCCGGTCGGTCCGGCCGGAATCGGATCCTGCCAAATCAGATCTTCCTCAGGGACGTCGGGCCCGATGTAGCGCGCCTTCGGCCCCATGTCGCGATGGGTCAACTTGAACCACGCGCGCGCGAACGTGTCCTTGAAGTACTCGGGATCGGCGCGGAACTTCTCCATGATCTCCCGATAGGTCGGGTCCATCTTCATGGCCATGTCGGCGTCGGTCATGATCGGCATGGTGCGGATCGAGGGATCCTCCACGTCGACCGGCATATCCTTCTCGTCGATCGCAACCGGCTGCCATTGCCACGCGCCTGCCGGGCTTTTCTTCAGCTCCCAATCGTGGTTGAGCAGCATGTCGAAGTAGCCCATGTCGAACTTGGTCGGCTCTGAGGTCCAGGCGCCTTCAAGACCGCTGGTCACGGCGTCTCTGCCGACACCGCGGGTTTCATGGTTGATCCAGCCAAAGCCCTGCTCGTCGATGGGCGCCGCTTCTGGCGCGGGTCCGAGGTTGGACTCAAGACCATTGCCGTGCGCCTTGCCGACCGTGTGGCCGCCGGCGGTCAAAGCTGCGGTCTCTTCGTCGTTCATCGCCATGCGGGCGAAGGTGACACGCACGTCGCGTGCGGATTTCATCGGATCCGGCTTGTTGTCGCGGCCCTGCGGATTGACGTAGATGAGCCCCATGTGGACAGCGCCCAGCGGCTCTTCCAGCGACTCCGGGTCTTCTTCGTTCGCATACCTGAGAACGCTTTCGGCGAGCCATTCCTTCTCCGAGCCCCAATACACGTCCTTTTCGGGAGCCCAGATGTCCTCGCGGCCGAAGCCGAAGCCAAAGGTCTTCAGGCCCATGGATTCATACGCGATGTTGCCGGCCAAGATGATTAGGTCTGCCCACGAAACCTTGTTGCCGTACTTCTTCTTGATCGGCCACAAGAGGCGCCGTGCCTTGTCGAGGTTGCCGTTGTCCGGCCAGGAATTGAGCGGCGCGAACCGCTGGTTGCCGGTGCCGCCGCCGCCGCGCCCGTCAAACAGCCGGTAAGAGCCGGCGGCATGCCACGCCATGCGGATCATCAGACCGCCATAGTGGCCCCAGTCGGCCGGCCACCATTCCTGGCTGTCGGTCATCAGCGCATGCATGTCTTTCTTGAGTGCATCGAAGTCGAGGGTCTTCACTTCCTCGCGATAGTCGAAGTCCTGACCCATCGGATTGGTCTTCGTGTCGTGCTGGCTCAGGATGTCCAGGTTGAGGGCGTTCGGCCACCAGTCCATGACCGATGTGCCGGTTTCGGTAACCGCTCCGTGCATCACGGGGCAGCCCGATTTCTCGACTTTCGCGTCCATTTCCTCATCTCCTACGTTATTTGATTGGTCTTGGGGTGCCTCAAGGACATGTGCCGGTCGAGCGCACAGTGCGCGCAGAGGGCTATAAGCGCAAATCGTATTTCCTTATTGTGTATATAAGAAAAACTAATGCTGAAATGCGTCAGCCGCAGCTCCATAGCTTTGGCGCAAGACGACC
>JARRPE010000333.1:0-2658 GCA_037383205.1 Methyloceanibacter sp. | reverse complement strand
ACACGCTTTGCCCCGTCGCCGACCGGGCTCCTGCATTTGGGGCATGCTTATTCGGCACTGACGGCCTGGCAGGCTGCGGAAGCAGCCGATGGCGTGTGTCTTCTCCGGATCGAAGATACGGACTCGACGCGCGTGCGCGCCGACTATGAGACCGCAATCTACGAAGATCTGTCCTGGCTTGGCCTCGAATGGCCGACGCCGGTCATGCGGCAGTCGGAGCGGCACGCGGCCTACGCGGAAGCGCTCGCCAAGCTTGGCGCGCTCGGCCTGACCTATCCCTGCCGGTGCACGCGTGCCGATATCCGGGCCGCCCTCGCGGCGCCGCAGGAGGGCTCCTCGCCAGTACAAGACAAGGCGCCGGTCTATCCGGGTACGTGCCGCACGCGGCCCCTTTCGGATGCAGGGGCCGGCGATGCGATCCGCCTGGATCTCGACCGCGCGCTGCACCTTATCCGAGGGGACCCGCTGACGTGGCTGGAGACGGGCCCCAACCACGCAGGTGCGCATGTCGTCGACCCGGAGGCCATGCGGCGCGAGATCGGTGATGTGGTGCTTGCGCGCAAGGACATCGGCACCGCGGCCTATCACTTGGCTGTGGTCGTGGACGATGCCGCTCAAGGGGTGACGCATGTCGTCAGAGGAGAGGACTTGCTGGATACAACGCCGATCCACCGCCTGTTGCAAGCGCTGCTCGATCTGCCTGTGCCTGTATGGCACCACCATGCGCTCGTTCGCGACGAGAACGGCAAGCGGCTGGCCAAGCGCGACGATGCCCGCGCAATCCGAGCCTACCGGGAATCGGGGATGTCGCCTTGGGACGTGAAGCATCTAATCAGCACACAGATGGCAAGTCCCGTGCAGACACAGTGAGGTCTGATTCGCCGGCTCGGACTTTCAGGTCTTGTCGAGTTCGCGTGCCTCATCCGGCAGCATGATCGGGATTCCGTCGCGTATTGGATAGGCGAGGCCCGCCGCACGGCTGATCAATTCCTGGCGCTGCGCGTCGTAGTCCAGCGACGTTTTCGTCAGGGGACAGACGAGAATTTCAAGCAGTCGTGGGTCGACGTTCCCGCTGTCTGAACTCGATGTGTCATCGGGGCCGGTCATTGCAAGGATGTCCCTGAACTATCGTCTCGTGCGGCCAGTTCCATCTCGGCCAGCGCGACGAGAGCTTCGGCGCGCTCTTTCAGGCTTCCCGCCTCGAGCAGCGCTTGCTTCTCTTCCGCTCCATAGGGCGACAGGATGGAGAGCGTATTCACAAGCTGCTCGTTCGCCGCCTGATTGATCCGCTCCCAGTCCGCGTTGAGCCCGTTTTCTTCCAGATAGCGCCGGAGCGTCGCAAGCAGGCGCACGCGATCGACATCCTCCTCGCCGAGGTCACTGATAAAGTCATCGGAGTACGGATGAAAATCGACGGAAAAGAGCCGGAACGGCAAATCGGAAGACACTTCATCGCCGACCCGGAAGCGCGATAGTCCCGTCAGAGAAATCACCAACGGCCCATCGTCACTCTCGTTGAAGGCCGTAATGCGGCCCGCGCATCCAACCGAACGGACCCCAAAGGATTTGCCCTGCGGCGATTCCGCGGAGCCTGTGTCGCCGGCGGGTTGGACGACGCCAATGAGCCGCTCGTTGCCCAGCGCATGGTCGACAAGGGCGAGATAGCGGGGCTCGAACACATTGAGTGTCAGCGAGGCGCGGGGCAGCAGGATCGCGCCGCGCAACGGAAACACGGGCAAAACGGAAGGGAGATCACCGGGACTGTCATAGGCATTTGTCATGGACGCGCTCCGTTGGCCCGCATCGTCGTTCCAGCTGCGATTCCTGGCGACGACAGACAGGAGCGCATCCGTTGCGCCCTCCCTATCGCCCGCGGCGTTCAGCGCCAGGGCCAGATCGAACTGTGCTTGCGGATCGTCGGGAGCCTGCGCCGCCTTTGCACGAAGCTCATCGATGTCGCCCGCTTCGTTGGACTTCCGCGCAAGGTCCAGCGCCGATTGGGCCGCGGCGATCGCCGCATCGTCGGCTTTGTCCGGGAGCGCGAGCGCGAGGGTCTGCGCCGCCCGCTCAAGATCACCCGTCTTCACGTAGCACTTCGCGAGCCCCGCGAGCGCTTCCATATTCTCCGGCTCGTCTTGCATGATCTGACCGAAGATCTGCGCGGCGGTGTTCACGTCGCCGGCCTCGAGGGCGGCTGTGGCCGTCTCGACATCGGCGGCGGTTCCCACCGTCTCGCCCACGAGACGCGCGATGAAGGCATTAATCTGCGATTCCGGAAGCGCACCCATGAAGCCGTCCACGGGACGCCCGTCCTTGAAGGCGAACACGGCGGGGATGGACTGGACGCCCATCTGGCCGGGAATCTCGGGATGCTCGTCGATGTTCATCTTGACGAGGGCCACCGCCCCTTTGGAAGCGCGCACCGCTTTCTCGAGAACGGGTGTCAACTGCTTGCAGGGGCCGCACCAGGGCGCCCAGAAATCGACCAGCACGGGACGCTCGCGCGAGGCCTCGACGACATCGCGCATGAAGTCCTGGGTCGTGGTGTTCCTGACCGTCTGGCCGCCGGGCGCGCCGTTGCCGTCGGCGCCCAGGATCGGGGGTTCCATGCTCATTGCTAGTTCCAAAAATGCCGCGCATGGCCGCGGCCAATGGAAC
>JARRPE010000332.1:0-2101 GCA_037383205.1 Methyloceanibacter sp. | reverse complement strand
GCAAAGCCAGAGTAGCGCCGATTGCCAATGCTGCCATATGAGCTGTCGCCAAGGCTGCGGCGGCACATGTGGCGGACTTCTTGGCGCGTTTGCCTATCTGGTGACGCCGCACCGTGCGTTCTTGCCCACAGCCGAAAAGGCGAACACCCCAGCGGCCTATGACGCGGGTTTGTTCGCCGATAGTCAGCCGCGCGCTCCACCCCTCGCGTAAGTCCAAAACTCTTCGATCAATCGAGGCACTGATTTCGCGCGCCGGTTTCCCGGTACGCGAGTTTCGCGTGTCACGCCCGACTACACGACAGTGCAAATTCGAGAGATGCCTCGCCTAAGCCGGCACTCTTTGGGGGTATCAATGAAAATCTCACTCTCGCGCCCGGACATTCCGGCGCTCGCTCTCTGTCTCGCCTTTGGGCTGGCGGCGGCGCCGGGCCTGGCTCGCGCCGACTCCGATCACGGAACCGGTCCGCTGGCGGACACACACGCACCAGCCGGCGTCATGTTCGACCACATGCACAAAGCCGGCGAATTCATGGTCGGCTTTCGTTACGCGTATTCCAGCGAAAGCGGCGACATCATTCACGGCGGCAGCAAAGCCGGTGATCAAATGGTCATCGATCATGGTTGTGGCACCCATAAGTGCTCGATGGCGCCCGGCAGCATGTCCATGAACATGTACATGCTCGATATTATGTACGCGCCGACCGACTGGATGACCCTGATGGTCATGCCGATGTACATGACTCACGACATGACGATGCGGCCGCTGAAGTCCACCGCCAGCCCAATGAGCCACAACTCAATGGGTCATGGCGGCATGGACATGAGCATGGACGACGACATGAGCGAGATGATGGACCACGGCACCCACGCTCACAGCGGCGCGCGCACGCACGGCACGGACGGATGGGGCGACACGATCTTCGGTCCAGAACTCCGCCTCGCCGACGGCCCCAGCTATCACATCCAGTTCTCGCCGATGTTCAGCGCGCCGACCGGCTCGGTGGACAAGAAGATGAACGGCGCCTTCACCCATTACATGATGCAGCCCGGCTCGGGCACTTGGGACTTCCTGCCCAGCATCACCTATACGGGTCGTGCCGATCGCTTCGCCTGGGGCGCCCAGGTCCTCGGCGTCGTACAATGGAGGACGAGAACGATTCCGGTTACCGGCTCGGTAATGTGTTCCAAGCGACCGGCTGGGGCAGCTATCGCTTCGCCGACTGGATCTCCGCCTCCATTCGCGGCCTCTACACGGACGAGGGCCAGATCGAGGGCCACTACAACGGCCCGCACAATCATTCGAGCCCGCCCGACCTTCAGTACAATTACGGCGGTACGTACTGGGACATCGGTTTCGGTATCAATACCGTGATCCCCAGCGGCGCTCTAAAGGGCCTGCGTTTCTCGGCCGAGTGGCTTCAGCCCGTGGACGAAGACGTGAATGGCTACCAGCTCGAGCGGAATGGGACGCTTTGGGCCAATACATCCATCGCGTTCTAAGGGCGCGCCCCGTCAGTGGTCGGCGGTCCGTTGCCGCTGACTGCTCATTCTTGGTGACAACACACGCGCCGCCTTCCCGACGGAGGGCGGCGCAAACGTCTTGGGCTTCGCCGCGGCTGCTCGCGCCAACCTGCACCATGTAGAGCGGACGCCGGCCCCGGCTGCGGTTGCGCTTCGGAAAGACGTAAGGATCAGCCTCGCCCAACGTGTCTCCGAAAGCCCGCTTCAACCGGGCGTACTTGGCAAGGGCCTTCGACTTCGAAAAAGCCACGGAGACCTGAGCGCCCCACGGACGCCACCGCGCGCTGGCCGTCAGTGGACTGGATTCGGGGACCGCCCGAACCACCAGCGGCGCAAGCTTCCTGCAAGAGTCCTGGACCAAGTCGCCTTCTATGCGCAGCGCCGCGGGCAGCACAACACCCTCCTCTTTCCAGTCCTCGGCGATAAGGCCCGTGACGAACCGCACATAGGCGCGGGTCTCACCAGGCAGCGTGCGCTTACCGTCCAGCCAGCCTTTCACCCGCTCTTATTCGTCGTACAGCCCCAGGCCCAGGATCTCGCCCAGGACCTGTTTGCGCTCGGCCGGGGTGCGGGTCGTAAA
>JARRPE010000331.1:0-2111 GCA_037383205.1 Methyloceanibacter sp. | reverse complement strand
GTCGGCCGCAGCCAGCCGGCTCGGCCTCAAGACGCACATCTACAACGACACGCCGGACGCGCCGGCTTTCCACGTCGCGGCAAAGGGCAGCGTCGGCAACTACGACGATCTGGAGGCGGTCGCGCAGTTCGCCGAAAAAGTCGATGTCGTGACGTGCGAGTTCGAGAACGTGCCCGCGGACGCCCTCGAGGCCGCAGGTACCGTTACGGCCGTCTTCCCGCCCGTGAAGTCGTTCGAGGTCGCGCAGGACCGGCTGACCGAGAAGGATTTCATCAGCGGTCTCGGGATCGCCGTGGCTCCCTATTCCTCCGTCGACACGCTCTCAGATCTCAAGGACTCGATCCTGCGGGTGCCGCCGCCCTGCCTGCTCAAGACCCGCCGCTTCGGCTATGACGGCAAAGGACAGGCCCGGATCCACACGCTCTGCGAGGCCGAAAGCGCCTGGGAGAGCATCGGCGAGGCCCCTGCGATTTTGGAGGGCATGGTGCACTTCGAACGCGAGCTTTCGGTCGTGACCGTGCGCGGGTGCGATGGGGAAGTGCGCTTCTACGATGTGGTCGAAAACGTTCACAAGGACGGCATTCTCGACACCAGCACGGTCCCGGCGAACATCCCGGCCGCGCTCGAGACGCAAGCGCAAGAGATCGCCGGGAAGATCGCAGAGGCTCTCGGCCATGTGGGCGTCGTCACCGTGGAGATGTTTCACACCGGTGGCGACAAGCCGAGCCTCGCCGTGAACGAAATCGCTCCCCGCGTCCACAATTCGGGGCACTGGACCCAGGACGCCTGTCTCATCAGCCAGTTCGAAAACCACATCCGGGCGATTTGCGGCTGGCCCCTCGGCGACGTGGCCCGCCACAGCGACGCCGTCATGACCAACCTCATTGGCAGCGACGCGGACGGCTGGCACCAATTCGCCGCCGAACCCGGCACGGCGGTGCATCTCTACGGCAAGGCCGAAGCCCGGCCGGGCCGGAAGATGGGGCACATCAACAGAATTTCCCCGAAAACATAGTGGCGGGAGACGTGTTCCCGGTCTGGACAACCCGCCGCAGGTTTGCTAGAGCACCCGTGGATGCGTGATTCAAGCGATCCGCAAATGGGTTGCTTTGGCTTCGCTCCAATCCCAAAACCAACGCTAATTCGGAGATTAGAGACGCGTGCAAGTCGTCGTTCGCGATAACAATGTCGATCAGGCCCTCCGGGCGCTGAAGAAGAAAATGCAGCGCGAAGGCATCTTCCGCGAGATGAAGCTCCGTAACTACTACGAGAAGCCCTCCGAGAAGCGTGCCCGCGAGAAGGCCGAAGCCATCCGCCGGGCGCGGAAGCTGGCCCGCAAGAAGGCCCAGCGCGAGGCCGGTGTCGGTGGACGCCCTCGCGGCCGCCGCTAAGACCACTCTCAAGAATTACAGCGCTGCTACAAGCCGGGAAGTCCCTTCCCGGCTTTGTCATATCTGCGCGCGGGCGTTAGAGCGTCCCGGCCAAAAGACAAAATGGCCGGCGCGGAGACCCGCGCCAGCCATGGAACCCCCCAAAGGGGAACGGCGGTAGCGTTCTAGTGGTGAGCTGCCGCAGCGGCCGGAATCTCGACCGGTCCGCCAGCGCGAACCGCGCTCTGCGGCTCGACCGCAGGCACGCTCTCGGCGCGGAGACCGGCCAGAAAATCCCGCACCCGGGCCCAGGCTCCCTGTTCGAACAGATCGTTGTGCCCGGCCCGCGGCACGACCGTCAGCGTCTTCGGGTCGTTGGCCGCATGGAAGATGCGGCGGGCCATATCCAGCGGGATGACCGCGTCGCGGCCGCCATGAATGATGAAGAGGGGCACGTCGACGGAGCCGATACGATCGATGGTCCGGTACTGATCGACCATGATCTGCTTCAGGGGCAGAAGCGGCCAAGCCAGCTTGCCCACATCCACGACAGAGGTGAACGGCGATTCCAGAACCAGACCTTCGGCCTCGCGCTGCTGGCAGACCTGGGTCGCGACGCCAGTGCCGAGCGACTCGCCGTAGAGCACGATGTCGCGCGGCGGCCCGCCGAGCCCGCGCAGCGTGTCATAGGCGGTCACCGCGTCCCTGACGATACGCTTCCCGGAGGGACGGCTGGCCGAC
>JARRPE010000330.1:0-3419 GCA_037383205.1 Methyloceanibacter sp. | reverse complement strand
GCACTGGAGACCTACACGACGAAAGAGCCGCTTGATGCAGACTACGCGACGCGCCGCCAGCGCTTCGAACCGATCTACGAGGTCACCCAGATCAAGGGCGATGGCGAGGCACATCCGTCTCTTTCGCCCGATGACGATTTCGCTGACTACGAGACCTGGGACGAGGGGAACCTGAACCTCACGCCCAAGACGCCGGAGATGATTCAGTACGAGTACTATCGCGAAGCGCTGAAGAACGGTATCCGGCTGGAGCAGGACATCGGCGCCAACCCGTTCCGGATAGGGGCGGCCGCCGGTACGGACGCGCACACAGCCTTGAGTGCCGTGGAGGAAGAGAACTTTTTCGGCAAGCATTCAGGCGTCGAGCCGTCGCCGACGCGGTGGGAGCACATCGTGCTGTCCTTCGACGGCCGCGAGATCCTCGGCTGGCGGCAGGCCGCTTCGGGTTACACAGCCGTCTGGGCGGTGGAGAACACCCGAGAGGCGATCTGGGACGCGATGATGCGGCGCGAGACCTATGCGTCGACCGGGCCGCGCATGACGGTCTGGTTTTTCGGCGGCTGGGACTTCACGCAGGAGGACGCCGGCGTCCGCGAGCCAGGCTGGATCGGCTACGACAAGGGCGTTCCTATGGGCGCCGACCTGCCAGGCGGCCCGGATGGGGCAAGCCCCACTTTCTACGTTGCAGCGCTCAAGGACCCACTGGGCGGCAATCTCGACCGCATCCAGATCGTCAAGGGCTGGGTCGACGCGAATGGCAAAACGCATGAAAAAGTCTATGACGTTTCGTGGTCGGACGACCGCAAACCTGGTTCGGATGGCAAATTGCCGCCGGTCGGCAATACGGTCGATATCGAGAATGCGACTTGGACCAACACTATCGGTGCGCCAGAGCTGATCGCGGTCTGGGAGGACCCGGATTTCGACCCGGCAATGCCAGCAACCTATTACGCTCGTGTTATCCAAATCCCGACACCTCGCTGGACTGCCTACGAGGCGCAACGATTCCAGATCGAATTGCCGGAAGAGGTGCCGATGACCACACAGGAGCGGGCGTACACGTCGCCGATCTGGTACAAGCCGGCGCGATGACCCCAAGCTGAACGGACAGAATCTGCAGCCAGCGTAAGGTCCGTTTAGGATCGTTCGCAGACCCTTTTCGGGGATGAGAGCGAGCATTGCTCCAAGTGGAGCGGAACCGTGCGAGTTCGTCTGCGGTCGGTTTGTGCGGCGCAGCGGGGTATCGTATTACGGCGCATGGAAGACCGGCAGAAACCGGCCAAGAGCTATCATTGATGGCTCGCTGACGTCGAATCGAAGCGACCAGCTTCCCCCAACGCCTTCGAATCGCCCAGTTCCACCATCCCATGTGCCGTCGATCTCCGCGAGCGGAAATGCGGTTGGGTCAGCTGGGTCGAGGCACACGACACCTGTGCCATTTCCATACAGCAAAGACAAGTCGTCAAATGTCAGTAGGAGATTGTCCTCGACGATATCGGCAACCTTAACAAGTCCACCAGAGCAGGACTGGTTTGATATTGGCGGCCCGCCGAATGAGACCGCCATGAGGTCGGCGCGACCAAACGTGCCCTGTGCTTTGATAAATGCCATGCTTCGCCGTTCTACTTCACCGGTCGGCATACCCATCGCGTCTACTTGCAATTGCAGGATGTTCTGCACGAAACCACCCGCGAAACTCATCTTGAACTTCCGATTACCGTCGGCCAATGCCGAACTCACAGCCAAAATCGGCACAATGAACGCTGCACCGAGCGCGAGTCTCTTTCTTGGTTGGGGCGTCATATCGATACTCCCTTGCCACGTACTTGTGATTTCGGCAGCCCGACGATCTTGGGGTCTATCGGGAGTTTTGAACCAATTATCGGAGGGAGCGAGGACCCGTGGCTTACGGTCCCCGTCTTTAGCCGGGTTTGGCTTTGTCGTATCTGTGACTACCAGCGTAGTCGAAATTCAATGACTTTGCTGATATTCCAGTGTTGAGAGCGAGAATCACTCAGGGCTGATCGAAACCGGCAGAAAACAGCTGTGGGCTCAACCGGTGAGTGCAACATCTAGTCTTTTTTCCAGAGGAGGATGTTGTCATGAGCAGGCCCACGAGGCGTCATTACACCGAGGCGGAGAAGGCGGTGATGTGGGATCGCTGGTGTCGGGGCGAGTCCATCAAGTCCATCGCCCGGCACTTCGGCCGCGCCCATTCACCGATCCAGCAGATACTGGCCAAGACTGGTGGCATCCGTCCTCCGGCCCGCAGCCGTTCATCCAGGAGCCTCACGCTGGCCGAACGAGAAGAGATTTCCCGCGGCCTCGTCGCCGGGCATTCTCTGCGGGCCATTGCGTCCAGCCTCGGCCGGGCGCCGTCCACGGTGAGCCGGGAAGTACAGCGCAACGGCGGACGTTGCCGCTACCGAGCCAGCCGGGCCGAGCAAGCGGCCTGGGACCGGGCGTTGCGTCCCAAGCGCTGTAAACTGGCCAAGGACCATTCACTGGCCTGCCTGGTGGCGGAGAAGCTCCAGCTCGAGTGGTCACCGCAGCAGGTATCGGGCTGGCTGAAGCGCCGCTACCCGGAAGACGAGAGTCGCCAGGTGTCCCACGAGACGATCTACCGCACGCTGTTCATCCAGGCCCGCGGGGCGCTGAAGAAGGAGCTGCTGCAGCACCTGCGGCGCAGCCGCAACATGCGGCGTTCGCGCCATCATACCCAGAAGACCGCGGGCCACGGCCGCATCACGAACACGGTCTCGATCCGTGAGCGGCCACCAGAGGTGGAGGACCGAGCGGTGCCGGGGCACTGGGAGGGTGATCTCCTATTCGGCAGCAACAACAGCCAGATCGCCACGCTCGTGGAGCGCCACAGCCGCTATGTGCTGCTGGCCAAGGTCGAGAGCAAGCACACGGAAACGGTGGTCAATGCGCTGATAAGGCAGGCCCGGAAGCTACCACGGGAGTTGCGCAAATCGCTGACCTGGGATCGGGGCAAGGAGATGGCGGACCACCAGCGCTTCAGTCTGGCGACCGACATCGAGGTGTACTTCTGTGATCCGCAGCATCCGTGGCAGCGAGGGTCCAACGAGAACACCAACGGCCTGTTGCGGCAGTACTTCCCCAAGGGAATGGATCTCTCTGATGTTCACCAGAACCGCCTGAATGCGGTCGCTCGGCGTCTCAATGAGCGGCCGAGAAAGACCCTAGACTATGAAACACCGGCCGAACGCTTCGGCCAGTGTGTTGCGTCGATCGGTTGAGCCCACAGACCAAAGAGGATTACTACGCGAACGTGATCCCGCGGACCGTCCCGCTGGTGTTCAACATCCGGATGGATCCCTACGAGAGCTACGACAGCCCGGATGCCTACGGGCACCTCCTGCAGAAGGTTTCATGGCTGATTCAGCCCATGGGGG
>JARRPE010000329.1:0-2144 GCA_037383205.1 Methyloceanibacter sp. | reverse complement strand
CGTCGGAGGCAGTCAAGAATGCCAACAGCACCCTTGGCGCGTCCGGAAACAAGGAGCTTCGGAACCTCATTGCCGAGGTCGTTCGGGAAGAGCTACAGGCGCTGTTGGGCGGCGACCTGTCGCGCACGGTTCGCAAGGCCGTTCGCCGCGAAGTCAGACGCGCTCTAAAGGAAGGGGACGTCGACTAGCCTTGGGCCCGACTTGGCGCCCCGTGCAAGTCTCGGTCACCGATCAGTGTAGACCAGTTTTGTTGACGCACGCGACGCTTTGCCAAGGGGCGGCCGAAAATCTGCTTGCATTGCATTCCAGACAGAAAAAACCGCGCCACGTGGGCGCGGTCATTTCCCTGCAATTGCAAAGACGGTTCAGGCGGCGCGGATTTCCTCTTCCAGCGCCGCGGCCGCAGCGTGGCGGCGCTCGCTTTCCTCGCGCGACAGCGCGACCGACGTGCGCACACCCTTGCTGACAAATTCCATCAGCCCGTTCACAACCCGCTCGTTCGGATCGATCCCGGCGCAACTCAGCACCTCACGGCCGTCGCGAGACCGTGCCCAGCGGGCGATCTGCTCCGGACCGTTTCCGTATTTCTTGTCATCTGCAATCGCATCGTCCAGCGCCGCCAGTACGACGGCTGCAAAGAGTTTGCGGGCACGGTTCCCCTGTTCGTTGTTGAAGGCCGTGCCGTCCACGAAATCTTTCATCGCGCTTCCCTATTTTTCTTGCTCTTGGCTTTTGGCGTGGCGTTTCTTATGGCCCATCGAGCTTGATTCGGATACCCCGGTTTTGCATAGCCCCCATGCGTTAGGCGCATACGTAGGACAGATCTTCTGGCAGCGCGTCGGCTTGCGCCGCGCACTGTGCGGAGATATAGGAGGCACCGTCCGCACTATCAACCTTTTGTAAAGGTTCTGCTTGATGCCCAAGATCAATGGCAACGAAATCCGTCCTGGCAATGTGCTCGAGCACAATGGCGGGCTCTGGCTTGCGGTGAAGGTCGACCATGTCAAACCAGGCAAAGGCGGGGCGTTTGCACAGGTGGAACTGCGCAACCTGCGAAACGGCTCAAAGCTCAACGAACGCTTCCGCAGTGCCGACAAGGTGGAACGCGTGCGGCTGGAACAGAAGGATCAGCAGTTTCTCTATGAAGCGGACGGCAAGCTCGTTTTCATGGATGCGGAGACCTACGAACAGATCGAACTGCCCGCGGATATTCTCGGAGAACGTCGGCCGTTCCTGCAAGACGGCATGACGATCTCCGTCGAGTTCTACGAATCCGAGGCGCTGAGCGCCACGCTGCCCCAGAAGGTCACCTGCAAGATCGTGGAGACGGAACCTGTGGTAAAGGGTCAGACGGCTGCCAATTCCTTCAAGCCCGCGCTGCTCGACAACGGTGTGCGCGTCATGGTTCCGCCTTTCGTCGGCACCGACGAGGACATCATCGTCAATACCGAGACGATGGAATACGCCGAGCGGGCCTGACCGGCGCAAGACAATCCATTCGAACGCTTATGGCAATCTGCCGCCGGTCAGGCGGATCGGATGCCGTTTCCTGCGTCTGGTCGATGCGGGCTGTCAGTTTTGATTGACAACTGAATATGTCAGCCTAAACTTACGTCAGGTCCTTACCGACGGGTATGTGCGCGACTCATCGCCAAGGGCGTGAGCGGAGAGTCGCGATGAGTGCGGCCGTGTCTCTCCAGATTGAAGGCGAAAAACGGCACGAAGGAGAACCTCATGGCCGATGAAGATAAGGTCTGGCCGACGGGTCTGACATTGAAGGAAGCGGAGGAGCTGCACAGTTACGTCATCGACGGCACGCGCGTCTTCGGCGCGATTGCACTCGTGGCTCACCTGCTGGCCGCCGTGTCCACACCGTGGCTGGGTTAAGGGAGGGCCAGACGCATGAATAACTCCAAGATTTGGCTCGTCGTAAACCCGACGGTCGGAATTCCGCTGCTGCTCACTGCGGTGGCGGTGAGTTCCTTTGCCGTCCATCTGGCATTGGTCGCCAATACAGACTGGATCGAACAGTACCACAACGGCAGCAGCGACGCGATGGCGTCGAACGACGCGACGAGCGACGTGCAGACCGCCGGTGCAACGACGCACCTGCGCGACGGCGATCGGCTTCAGGTCGTGCTGCC
>JARRPE010000328.1:0-2217 GCA_037383205.1 Methyloceanibacter sp. | reverse complement strand
CGGCCGCCGGATCGATGCCGCCGGCACCGGCGGCCTTCGCGACCGTGACCGCGTGAACGGCATCGGCGAGATCGGTGATGACCTGACCGGGCTCGGCCCCATCACGGTTGAGTTGGTCCAAGGCCTTCAGCGCTCCGCCCGCATCACCCTTAAGGACGGTCTCGAGCAAGTCGAAGATGCGCCCACGATCCGCGAGGCCGAGAAGTTCCCGAATCATATCGGGTTCGATCCGGCCCGAGCCGAAGGCGATGGCCCGGTCGAGGATGGAGAGCGCATCACGCACCGACCCCTCGCCGGCCCTGGCAATCAGCGAAAGCGCCGCCGGATCCGCCTCGGAGCCTTCTTCCTTAGCGATGTGGGCGAGATGGGCGGCGAGAGTCTCCGCATCGATCCGCCTGAGATCGAAGCGCTGGCAGCGCGACAGCACCGTGACCGGCACTTTGCGGATCTCCGTAGTCGCAAAGATGAACTTCACATGCTCTGGCGGCTCTTCGAGTGTCTTCAACAGGCCGTTGAACGCCTGCTTCGACAGCATGTGCACCTCGTCGACGATATAGACCTTGTAGCGCGCCGAATTCGGCTTGTAGTGGGCGCTGTCGATCAGGTCGCGTATGTCGTCGATCCCGGTATGGGAGGCTGCGTCCATCTCGATCACATCGAGATGGTGTCCTTCCAGGATGGCGCGGCAGTGGGCGCCTGCCTCTTGAATATCGATCGTAGCGCCTTCGCCGTTCGGCCCCTCATAGTTGAGCGCCCGCGCGACCAGCCGCGCGGTCGTCGTCTTGCCGACACCGCGCACGCCCGTGAGCATGTAAGCCTGGGCGATGCGGCCCGAGGCAAAGGCGTTCCGCAAGGTGCGAACCATCGGCTCCTGGCCGATCAACTCCGCGAAAACTTTCGGGCGGTATTTGCGCGCCAGCGCCGCATGACTGGCCGCCGCGCCAGAGGGCAAATCCTTGGCGGTTTCTTGAGCCGGGTCTTTGGTCGGGCCTTTGGACATCGAGAAAAGACACTCACGCCAGAGCTAGAATCAAAGCCGGTTCTTGAACCTTAAGGCACAGGTCGACCGACCCCGCGGAGTTTACGCGACGCACGGACAAGACGCATGGGGAAAGGTGGGAGGCTGGACAATCAACCCGCGAAACGCTCGTTAGGGCTGCTTCCTTCCGGACCTGACCCGGTTGGCGAGGCACGCGCCTGCCGCCAACCTCCCTGGAACACTATATCGGGGAAGCCGGGCGCCGTGGCAACCGTGCGCGGGAACAAACTTCGCGATTCGGCGATCCACTCGGTTTTTCGGCGATCCGCGGCGCCCGCGCCATCCGATCAAGGCGCCAGGAACTTGAACGGCTTCGCGGGCTCAAAGTATCCAGAAACCTCGCCCGCGAGGATCGGGAAGCTGGTCAGATCCAGCTTCTTGGGCTCGGCCCCTTCCGAAAAGTCGAGCTTGTCGAGATCGACCCAAAAGAGACCGGGATTGAACACCGAATCGTAATAGTACCGCTTGGCGCCTTGATCGGCGTAGGTACGCCACTGCGTCGTCGCGATATTCGGCTTGTCCGGGTCCTTCACGCCGACAGGAACGCTGACCGCGCGGGTCATCGAGGCCACGCTCGCGAGTGCCGTGCGCTTGTCCTCGAACTTCGGCGATGCGCTCAAATAGTAGCTCGCGCGCACGAAGCGGTCCGCCGCGCGGTTCGTACCGGGAAGGAATGTGCTGCCGCCGATCCCCGTCCAATACGTGTCGATGGCCAATTGCTGATCGTAGGGCGGCGAATTGGTCATCACGGTCGTTTGCCGTCCGTGATGAATCACAAGCTTGCCGTCGAGATACTCGAAAATGGCCGAATCGCCCGACCGGTCCGACAAGGCCACGTGGCCCGTCGCTGCCTTGCCGTTCGGAAGATTGGGGGCCACGACCGTGAAGGGATCGGCCCGCAAGGCGTCGACGGCTTCCGACACGGTCGCGAAACTGTCGAGGACGTATTGGAGCCAGCCGCCGACGGACATCTTCGGTTTGCCCGTGTCGGCCGGACCGTAGTCGGACTCGGCTAAGTAGAGGACGTTGCCGACGAGGCCGGCCTCGTTGATCCCATCGACCGTGGCCACGTCGTAGATCGTAGCGATGACAGAACCGTATTTCGAGGTCCAGGTGAACGATCCTTCGCCGAAGCCGCCGTTGCGCTCATGCCCTTCGAAAAAGCCCAAAGGTTGGTC
>JARRPE010000327.1:0-3602 GCA_037383205.1 Methyloceanibacter sp. | reverse complement strand
TAGGTCTCGTTGATTCGGGCAAGATCGTTGACGCCAATGAGCAGAAAGGCACCCTTCGGCTCTTGTCCGCGGCCGGATAGCAGTTGAGACAGTGTGCCTGTCAGCTCCGCGCGAGACGGACCTCCGGTTGGTTCGGCGGTATCGGCCGCCACGTGCTGACGAGCCCGGCGGCGGTCACCCGCCACTCTGATCGTGCCTTGAGCCCGGACGGGTTCCCCTTGGGCATTCGTGATGCAAACGCCGCGCTCCTCGACCCAGACCGAGGCGCGTCCACGCCGTCCCTCCGGCATGAAGCGATATTGCAGCGAATAAGGGATCGATGCGTCGGGCTCTGCCGCCGTTACACCGCGTACGCCCTCATAGCGGCCAGCCGCATGCTTGGGATCGATGTGCAAAGCAAAGGCGCGTCCGCGTCCAAGCGCATCAACATCGATGCCGCCCAGCACAGCGCTGGCATTCTTGGCCCATTCGATGCGATCCGATGCGAAGTCCCAGCGATAGGCCGTGGCCCGAATGCCATCCAGCACGGCTTCGAGCTCGACCGGCGGTTCGCCACCTGCTTCGACTGTCGTTTCGGAATTCACCATGAGCCAGCCCCTTACGCACAAACTTTGGCGGCGCCGACGTTGGTTGAGGCGCTCGTTGTTTAGCCGAGAACGCTAATCGGCAAGGCTTAAGAAGCGGAAAATCGGCATGGCCAAAGGCTGCGTCCGCGACCGAAATTAGAGGGCGCAGGCACACGTGAGCGTGGTTTCTCCGCGATTGGTTACCAAGATCCTAATGGCGGAGAAGGCGGAACAGCATGGCTGGAGCGGGCACGCGAAAACGCTCCGGCGCCAAGGCGCCGGAGCATAAAAAGTCATAAGACCCAAGAGCTTAAGCTCTTACGCCTCTTCCTTGATGATGATCACCTGGCGGCCACGATAGCGGCCCGACTTCAGGTCGATATGATGCGGACGGCGCAGCTCGCCGGAATCCTTATCCTCGACATAGGCCGGGGCCGAAACAGCGTCGTGGCTCCGCCGGTTGCCCCGCTTCATGCGAGACACTTTTCTCTTAGGAACAGCCATTTTTAGAACCTCTTGGCGCCGCCAACACTCATGGGGCGCGTCGTTGGGCGCTCTTATAGTCACAAATTCCGCGCCTGACCAGGGCCGAAAGCCCACCTTTTTCATGGATTGAGGATGCAATCCGCCCTTTTGGCGATGTAGGGAAGGCGTTTCTGCACCGCATTGGCCACCGCGCGGTGAGTCCGGTTGGGCCGCGCTGGATTTCGAAGTTTCGGCTTCGGCAGCGTCGTGGCGAGCAGCACGGCCTCGCTTTGCGTGAGCGCAGAGGCCGGTTTGCGGAAATATCTCTGGCTTGCAGCCTCGACCCCGAACGAACTGCGCGATGTTGAGGTAGACCTCCAAGACGCGCCGCTTGGGCCAGATGGTCACGATCGCATAGGCCAGCGGCACTTCGAGCGCCTTGCGCAAGTACGACCGGAAGTCCCAAAGATAGATGTTCTTGGCGACCTGCATGGGGATCGTGCTGGCCCCGCGCGCAGGCTCCAAATTCTTCGCGGACTGAAGCACTTGCCGGACGGCCGCCCAATCGACCCCCTGATGATGGCAGAAATTGCCGTCTTCGCTCGCGATAACCGCCAAGCGCATGTGCGGCGAGATCTTTTCGATAGGCACCCAGCGCCGCTTGAGAGTTTCGCCCCTGAGCTTCTCGATCACCATGACCGACGTTATGGGCGGGTTCACGAAACGAAACAGGACGAGACTGGCGAGGACGACGCCCACCAGAACTAGGAACGCAATCCCGATGCGCCGAAGCCACGGGTGCCGTTGCGCCCATGATTTTTTGCCGCGCTTCGTCATCGCGCCCGTCTGTGGAGACGGTGCGGGCGACGTCCCGGAAACCTCTGGGGTGGAAATGGCATTGCCGGTCTCGGGCGCCGGCGGCGCGGGTTCTTCGGTCTCATTGTTCTGCATCGAGGGGCGTTCTAGCGCCCCGCGGTGACGCGATCAATTTGCGGCGACACAAAGCCTCGGCTATCCCTTCGCCATCATGAGTTTCCGAACCGAAATCGACCGCATCGCCGAACAGGTCCAAGCGCGGCTTTCCGTCCTCCTTGGCGAGGATACCCCCGTCCCCGGGCCGAACGCGGACGCGACCGCGCCGCTCGCCGAAGCCATGCGCTATGCCGCGCTCGGCGGCGGCAAGAGATTGCGGCCCTTCCTTCTCCTTCAAGCGGCGCAGCTGTTCGATGTCCCGGACCAGACCGCGCTCGATGCGGCCTGCGCCCTCGAATGCATTCATTGCTACTCCCTCGTCCATGACGACCTGCCGGCACTGGACGACGATCCGTTGCGCCGTGGCCGCCCCACCGTACACATCGCCTTCGATGAGGCCACCGCGATTCTGGCCGGCGATTCCCTGCTGACCGTCGCCTTCGAGATCATCAGCGCCCCGAGATGTCACGACGATCCGGCGATCAGAGCCGAGCTGACCCACCTCCTCGCCAAAGCCAGCGGGTGGCAGGGCATGGCCCTCGGCCAGGCGCTGGACCTCGCCGCGGAGCGCCGCCGGTTCTCGCCGGAGGAAACGACGGCCATGCAGATGCTGAAGACCGGCGCCCTCTTCCGCTTCGCCTGCGAGGCGGGCGCCGTGCTGGGTCGGGCAGACGCAGCAAGCCGAAAGGCTCTGATTCGATATGCCAGCGCCTTCGGCCAGGCTTTCCAACTCGCGGACGATCTTTTGGATGCGGAAGGAGACGCCGCCGCCATGGGCAAAGCCGCCTCCAAGGACGCTGAGCGGGGGAAGGCCACGCTTGTCGGGCTGCTCGGCATCGATAGCGCCAAGGCCCATCTCGCGGGGCTCGTCGCCGAAGCCGAAGAAGCGCTCGCTCCCTTCGGCGACCGGGCTGCGATGCTGACCGAGGCGGCACGCTTCGTCGCCGAGCGGCGCTCTTGAGCGCTGCCGCGAATCCGGATCGAATGCGGCCATGAGCACCACGCCCACGCCGCGACGACGGTTTCGGGACACGCGCCTTTCGCGCTTCCTGCAAGCGCGCTGGCGCTTGGTGTTCGCTACGCTCGTTTGTGCCGCGCTGATTGCCCTGCTCCCCGACGGCTTTCTGCTCGTGACGCGGTTCCTGATCGGCTGGGACGCCGGCGTCGCGCTTTATCTGGTGCTCGTGACTGTCATGGTGCTGCGCTCCGATCCAGGACGCATCCGCCGCGAGGCCGATCTCCAAGACGAGGGGCGCCTCACCATTCCCGTGCTCACTGTCGCAGCGGGCATGGCGAGCCTCGGCGCCATCGTCTTCTGGCTGCGGAGCGCGAGCGAAAGCGGCTCGACCCAGCCGCTCCATCTAGAGCTGATGTTTCTGACCACGCTGCTGTCCTGGCTCTGGTCCTTATCCACACCATGTTCGCGCTCCACTACGCGCACGAATACTACGCCGAGCATCGTGGACAGGGCGGTGGCATGCGCTTTCCTGACACCGACGATCCGGACTACTGGGATTTCGTCTATTTCTCCTTCGTGATTGGAACCTCCACGGCCGTGTCGGACGTCGCCATCACCTCGCGCACGATCAGGCGGACCGC
>JARRPE010000326.1:0-2240 GCA_037383205.1 Methyloceanibacter sp. | reverse complement strand
GCGGCTTCGCGATGGGCCGAGGCGGTGATGACGAGCACAATGTTGTCGCCGGGCAGGACCGTGCCGACGCGATGGACGATCAGCGAGGCCTGCAGCGGCCAGCGCGCATGGGCCTCTTCCTCGATACGCGTGAGTTCCTTCTCGGTCATGCCGGGATAGTGCTCGAGGGTCATGGACGTGACTTCAGCACGTCCCTTGCCGTCACGCTCTTCACCAGGGGACTCGCGAAGCGAGTCGCGCACGGCGCCGGTGAAGGTGACGATGGCGCCGATATCCAGGCGGCCGGCACGCAAGGTGTCGATCTCTTCGCCGATATTGAAGTCGCCGTCTTGGATGCGGATCACGGCGAGCCTCCTTTCGAGCTCAGCCCCCGGTGACGGGCGGAAAGAAGGCGATCTCCTTCGCGCCCACGACGGAGGCGTCGCCACGCGCATGGGTCTGGTCGACCGCGGCGCGGATCGTCTCTTCCTGGGCAAATGCATTCTCGAATTCGGGTCCGCGCGTCTTCAGCCAGGCGATGACGTCGGCGACCGTGCCGACGCTCTCCGGCAGCTCCACGTCTTCGGACGTGATACCGGTCTTTTCCTTCACCCAGGCGAAGTAGAGGAGGCGTGTCATAGTTCGGGCGCGCCTATTTCTGGCCGGGCATGAGATGGCGCAGCGTGGCGCGCAGATAGTCGTAGCCCGTGTAGAGCGTGAGGATCGCGGCGATCCACAAAAGGGTGAGGCCGAAATTGGTCGTGTAGGACCAGACCTTGTCGCCGGCGGGGCCGGCCAGCAGGAAGCCGATCGCGACCATCTGCACCACGGTCTTCCACTTGGCGAGATTGGTGACGGGGACGCTGACGCTGAGGCCGCCCAGAAACTCGCGCAAGCCGGAGACCAAGATTTCGCGGGAGAGGATGATGACGCCGGCCCAAAGCGACCAGCCGGCGATGGTCCCGTTCGCGGCCAGCATCAGGAGGGCGGCGGCGACGATCAGCTTGTCGGCGATCGGGTCCAGCATCTGGCCGAGCGCGCTTTGCTGCTGCCAGGCGCGGGCGAGATAGCCGTCGAGGAAATCGCTGACACCCGCGGCGATGAAGATCCACATGGCGAGCCAGCGGCCCCAATCGGCCTCGATGAAGAAGCAGGCGACCATGGCCGGCACGGCGACGATGCGCCCATAGGTCAGGATATTCGGCAGGCTGGCGAAATGCCGCCGACCTGTGTCGTGCCTGTTCGGCACGCCCCGTCCCGCTAATCCTTGTTCCGACATCTCGCGATCACTCAATTGAAGTTCGTGCCCCCAACATAACGCAATGGGCGGCGCTGCTAACCGCGTTCATGGAAAAAATCGTAGATCGTCTTCGCCAT
Source organism: Methyloceanibacter sp. (assembly GCA_037383205.1). Lineage (GTDB taxonomy): Bacteria > Pseudomonadota > Alphaproteobacteria > Rhizobiales > Methyloligellaceae > Methyloceanibacter. The sequence continues at coordinate 884 of JARRPE010000326.1, read as the reverse complement.
GTGGGCGCTGATGCCGCCAACGCTTTCCAGATCGGCGATTCCGGCCCGGCTCACGGCCTTGGCGGAGCCGAAATGCTGGAGCAGGGCCCGCTTGCGGGTGGGGCCGATCCCCGGCACTTCGTCGAGCGGCGAGGCGGTGATGCCTTTCTTCCGCTTGGTGCGGTGAGCGCCGATGGCGAAGCGGTGGGCCTCGTCGCGCAAGGTCTGGATGCAATAGAGCACCGGATCGCGCGGCTCCAAGAGCAGCGTTTCCTTGCCTTTGCGGTAGATGCGCTCGCGGCCGGCGTTCCGGTCCGGGCCCTTGGCCACGGCGGCGAGATTGATGTCCGTGAGGCCGAGTTCCTCCAGGACCTCGTGGGCCGCCGAAAGCTGGCCGGGGCCGCCGTCGATCAGCACGAGATCGGGCATGGACCATTTGTCCTCCTCGTCGTTCTCGCGCTCTTTGAGAAGACGGCTGAAACGGCGGGTCAGCATTTGGCGCATCATGGCGTAGTCGTCGCCGGGGGTTAGGTCCTCGCCCTTCATATTGAACTTGCGGTACTGGGCCTTTTGGAAGCCTTCCGGGCCCGCCACGATCATCGCGCCCACCGGGCTCGTGCCCGAGATATGGCTGTTGTCGTAAACCTCGATTCGCTCGGGTGGTTCCTCCAGATCGAGCAGTTCGGCGAGTCTTTTATATATAGCCCTCTGGGAGGCGTGTTCGGCGAGGCGGCGCCCGAGCGCTTCCTGCGCGTTCGTCCGCACATGTTCGACAAGATCGCGCTTCTCGCCGCGCTGAGGCGTCAGCACCTCGACCTTATGCCCGGCCTTCAGTTCCAGGGCGGCCGCAAGCAGGCCTTGGCCCGCGATTTCGTGGCTGAGCAGGATGTGTCGGGGCGGCGGCT
>JARRPE010000325.1:0-2242 GCA_037383205.1 Methyloceanibacter sp. | reverse complement strand
CGGGCGCCCACGTCATGGACCTGCTCTTCACGCTGAAGCAGCGGACAGGCGCAACGCTGCTCCTCATCACACACGACCGCGAGCTTGCCACGCGCTGCGACCGCATCGTGAGCGTGGCGGACGGCCGTATCGTGGACGATGGCGCAACGGTGAGCGCGGACGTCACGTGACGGCTCAAGCAACCCTCGCAGGCACGACGCCCTCTTCCGGCCGACGCGCGCTTGCGTTGACGATGGCCTTGCGCGAATTGCGCGCCGGCGCCGGCGGCCTTGTCGTTTTCGTCCTGTGCATCGCGCTCGGTGTGGCTGCGGTCGCCGCGATCGGATCGCTGGCCGCAGCCTTCGACAAGGCGCTCGCTAATCAGGGGCGCTTGCTGATCGGCGGCGACCTATCGTTCGAAGTCATTCACCGCCAAGCCACCGCCGAAGAGACCGCGGCCCTGCTCGATCTCGGGCAGATATCACAGTCCGCTAGCTTCCGTGCGATGGCGCGCAGCTTGGACGGCAAGAGTGCGCTGACCGAAGTGAAGGCGGTCGATGACGCCTACCCGCTCTACGGCGCGGTGAGCGTGATCGAGCCGAAGGGGCTCGGCCCCGTCTGGCAGGAGCCCGGCACGATACTCGTGGAGCCAGTCCTGCTCGAACGCCTTGGGCTCAAGATCGGCGACGCCCTGAAAATCGGCGACGCCACGACGAAGATCGCCGGCACGCTCGACCAGCAGCCGGACCGGCTCGCCGACCGGCTCTCCTACGGCCCCAAGATCCTCATGTCCCGCGACACGCTGGATCAAACCGGGCTCGTGCAGCCCGGCAGCCTCATTCGCTGGACCTATCGCCTGAAGTTACCGAACGATGCGGGCACGGAGCAAAAGGATCTCGTGGCTGCGCGGAAGGCGATGGAAACGGCGTTTCCGCAGAGCGGTTTTGCGATCCGCGACTGGACGGACCCCGCGCCCTCGCTCCGGCGCAATGCCCAACGCTTCACCCAATTCATCAATTTTGTCGGGCTCACCGCGCTGCTCTTGGGCGGCATCGGCGTCGGGAACGCGATCCAGAGCTACATGGCAAAGAAGCGCGATGTCATCGCCACGTTCAAATGCCTGGGTGCTACGAGCAGCCTCGTGCTTAAGGTCTACATGATTCAAGCGGTGATGCTGGCGGGGCTCGGCATTGCCGTCGGGCTGGCGCTCGGCGCGCTCGCGCCGGTTGCGATCGCGACGCTCTACCAAGACGCATTGCCGCTGCCGCTGGCCGTCGAACCCCATCCGGTGCCGCTCATCATCGCCGCGCTAGCCGGCCTCCTGACCATGGTGCTGTTCGTGCTGTGGCCCTTGGGACGCGCCAGCCTCATCTCGCCTGCGCGCCTGATGCGCGCAGGCCTCACAAACGAACGCACGCGCTCGGCGACACCATTCGCGATCGGGTCGGCCGCGGCCGGGCTCGCGCTCTTCGTCCTCGCGATTGCCGCGAGCGAGGAACGGCTGGTCACGGCCGCGATCTCCCTCGGCATCCTCGTGGCGTTCGGGCTGTTGCTCGGATTCGGCATTCTGGTGCAGCGCTACGCCGCAAAGCACCGGCGCACGAAGCCCCCATCGGTCGCGTTGGCTTGGGCCAGCATCGGCGCGCCGGGGTCGCTCGCCCGCGCCATCGCCGTGTCGCTTGGGCTCGGACTGGGGCTCCTCATCGCCGTTGCCTTGATCCATGGATCGCTCCTCGCCGAGATCGAAAGCCATGTGGAGGTCGATGCGCCCGCCTACTACTTCCTCGACGTGGAGCCGGACTATCTCGCGGCATTCGTGAAAACTGCCAAGACCATCGAACCCGATGCCAAGATGGACAACGCGCCCATGCTGCGTGGGCGTATCGTCGAACTCAAAGGCGTGCCGGTCGACAAAGCCGATGTCTCGCCCGATACGCGCTGGGTCGTCTCCGGCGATCGCGGCCTAACCTACACCGACAGCGTCCCCGGCGCCTCGGAGGTGGAAAAGGGCGAATGGTGGCCCAAGGACTATGACGGGCCGCCCCTCGTATCGTTCGACGGCGAGCTGGCGCGCGGCCTCGGGCTCGATATTGGAGACATGGTCACCGTCAACATTCTCGGCCGTAACATCGAGGCCGAGATCGCCTCTCTGCGCAAGATCGACTGGGAGTCGCTCGCCATCAACTTCGTCATGGTGTTCTCGCCGAACACGCTTGAAGGCGCGCCGCACCGGCTTGTCACCACTCTTGAGCTGCCCAAGGGC
>JARRPE010000324.1:0-3182 GCA_037383205.1 Methyloceanibacter sp. | reverse complement strand
TCGGCCGCGAGAAGATCCTAAAGGTTCATGTGCGCAAGGTGCCGCTGGCGCCGGACGTGGACTTGCGCGTTATTGCGCGGGGTACGCCGGGTTTCTCGGGCGCCGATCTTGCGAACCTCGTGAACGAGGCTGCGCTGCTGGCAGCACGCCGGTCCAAGCGCCTCGTCACGCAGCATGAGTTCGAGGACGCCAAGGACAAGGTCATGATGGGCGCGGAACGCCGCTCCATGGCGATGACTGAGGAAGAGAAGACGCTGACGGCGTATCACGAGGGCGGTCACGCGCTCGTGGCTATTCATCAGCCGGCGTCGGATCCCGTGCACAAGGCGACGATCATCCCGCGCGGCCGCGCTTTGGGCATGGTCATGCGGTTGCCGGAGCGGGACCTGCTCTCGCATACGCGCGCGAAGCTGAAGGCGGACGTCGCGGTGGCCATGGGCGGCCGCGTCGCCGAGGAGGTCGTGTTTGGTTACGACAAGGTCACCTCGGGCGCGTCCTCCGACATCAAGATGGCGACCCAGCTTGCCCGCGCGATGGTCACCCAGTTCGGCATGTCCGATAAGCTCGGGCCGCTGGCCTATGGCGAGAATGAAGAGGAAGTCTTCCTCGGCCATTCCATCGGACGGCAGCAACACCTATCGGACGAGACCCAGTCCATGGTCGATGAGGAAATTCATCGCATCGTGGATGAGGGCTTCGAGACCGCGCGGAAGGTTATCTCCGAGAACCTGGACGATCTGCATACGATCGCCCGCGGGCTCCTGGAGTACGAGACGCTTTCGGGCCAGGAGATCAAGGACCTGCTGAACGGGAAGCCGCCGGTGCGTGACTTCCCCGCCGAGGATACCGATCAGGGCGGGCCGCAATCGGCCGTGCCGGTCGCGGGCCGGGGCAAAAAACCGCCGACGCCCGACACCGGTGGCATGGAGCCGCAGCCGACCTAAGGCTCCACGCGCAACCTCACGAAAATGCAAGTCATGCCCGGCCCCCGTGCCGGGCATGGTGCTTTGTGGACGGGCCGTTGTGCCAAGGCTCTTGTACAAGGCTCTTGTGCCTAGGCCTCCGCAATGTGCTAGGGCTCAGTCATGTCTGACGGAAAAATCTATCTCCGCCCGCTCGGGTTTCTCTACGGGCAGCAGGCCTATGCCGGCATCGAAGACGGGATCGCGCTGCCGCTTGCCGGCGGCGCGATCGCCTTCACCAATGTCGAGTTGATCCAGGGCGGACCGAAGAAGTCGAAGGCCTACATGTTCTCGGTCCCGGCGCTGAGTGAGGCGGGCGATCCCGATCTGCGTGCGCGGCTCGACCAGGTGATCCAGCCGCGTCCGCCCTTCGCGGGCCTCGATCTGTCGCGGCCGAACCTCATGGGCATCGTGAACGTGACGCCGGACTCGTTCTCCGACGGCGGCCTTTACGACAAGACCGAAGGTGCGGTGACTCATGCAGCGGCGTTGAAGAAGGACGGCGCGTCCATCGTCGACATCGGCGGCGAGTCCACGCGGCCGGGATCGGACAGCGTCGCCGTGGAGGATGAGCTTGCACGCGTCATGCCCGTCTTGGAGGGGCTGAAGGGCTCCGGCGCGGTGATTTCCATCGACACCCGCAAGGCCGAGGTCGCCCGCGCGGCCGCGAAGGCGGGCGCGAAAATCTTCAATGACGTGTCGGCTTTCACCTACGACCCCGACTCGATGCAAGCCGCCGTGGACACGGGGCTCGACGTTGTGCTCATGCATGCGCAAGGCGAGCCGAAGACCATGCAGGACAATCCCACCTATGACGACGTGGTGCTGGAGGTATTCGACTACCTGGAGGCCCGAATCGAGGCTTGCGTGGCCGCCGGCATTCCAAAGTCCCGCATCGCCGCAGACCCCGGCCTCGGCTTTGGCAAGACGCTGGAGCACAATCTTGCGCTGTTCGGCAATGTCAGCCTCTTTCATGGATTGGGCGTGCCGCTTCTCATCGGGGCGTCCCGCAAGCAGTTCATTCGCGGTTTCGGGCAGGCGGCCGAACCAAGGTCGCGGGAGCCGGGCAGCCATGCGGCCGCCATCGCGACCGCATCGCAAGGGGCGCAACTCTTCCGAGTGCATGACGTGGCGGGTACGAGCCAGGCTCTAGGCGTGTGGCACGTTCGGCGCTGAAAATTAAGGAAAATTTGCCTTTTTTGGCGTGCGGAAATGTAACTTTTGCTTACATTTTTTGAACCCATTTGGCCATCGGCAGGCGCATAATCGGCGCACTCGCTTGAGGGCACCGCCGAGAAATCTCGCGACGGGCCGGCATAGAATTTCGAACAATTGGCCGGGCGGCGGGAAGCGCCTGCCTGGCGGCAATGATGGGGGAATAACCGGGATGGCCAGAAAGTTCTTTGGCACAGATGGTATCCGTGGCAGCGCCAACTCGCATCCAATGACCTCTGAAGTGGCGCTCAAGGTCGGCATGGCTGCCGGCAAGCTTTTCACCACTGGCTCCCATCGTCATCGCGTGGTGATCGGCAAAGACACCCGCCTCTCGGGCTACATGATCGAATCCGCGCTTGTGTCGGGCTTCACCGCCGCCGGGATGGATGTATTCCAGCTCGGTCCGATGCCGACGCCTGCCGTGGCGATGCTGACACGCTCGCTGCGCGCCGATCTCGGCGTGATGATCTCCGCATCTCACAACCCGTATCTCGACAACGGCATCAAGCTGTTCGGGCCGGATGGCTACAAGCTCTGCGACGTGAAGGAGGAGCAGATCGAAGCGCTGATCGAGGGCGATTCGGCGAGCCTGCTCGCACCGCCCGAGCGAATCGGCCGCGCGACCCGTATCGAAAGCGCCCGCGAGCGCTATATCGAGTTCGCCAAGCGCACGCTGCCGCGCAACCTACGCTTCGACGGAATCCGCGCCGTCATCGATTGCGCGAACGGCGCGGCCTACAAGGTCGCCCCCGAAGCGCTTTGGGAGCTGGGTACCGAGGTCATCAAGATCGGCGTCGAGCCCAACGGTCTCAACATCAACAAGGATTGCGGCTCCACATCGCCGCAAAACCTGATCCGCAAGGTTCAGGAAGTCCGGGCCGATATCGGTATTGCGCTGGATGGCGACGCCGACCGGGTCGTGATCGTCGACGAGAACGGCCGCATCATCGACGGCGACCAGCTTATGGCGGTTATCGGCGAGTTTTGGCTTCGGCGCGGCCGGCT
>JARRPE010000323.1:0-4689 GCA_037383205.1 Methyloceanibacter sp. | reverse complement strand
CCAGACGAGCGGCATAGCCGACCCGCTCGGCTTGCCCGGGTAGAGGTCGTGTTCGGGGATCGGATCGGTGTCCCAGACCTGCTCGGGCATGAGGCCGACGTCGTTGGACATGGCCATCATCGCTTCCACATAGGGCATGACGTCCTCGCCGGCGCAGACCGCGTAGTGACCGCGCTCGCCGGTCAGGAGCGGCCAGCCGCGCCCATGGCCGGTGCCGTCGAAGCCAGAGCCGTCCGAGTGTTCGCCGTAGCCGTCATTGTTGTAGCGATGCCAGACCGGCCCCGCGGGCGTATCGGTCTTCAGGAGATGGTCCATCACCTTGATCGTATCGACAATGGACGGGTCGTCCGCTTCGCGCAGGCCATAGCGCACCAGTTGGAGGCAGTCCGTGGATACCTGGCCGCTTGCCGGCAGGTTCGGATCGCGCGACAGGTTCTTGATGACGACGGGCGTGTTCGCCGCGGCCGGCGTGCCGAGAACATCGAGCGGCACGGTCCGGATGAAGTAGCCCTTCACGCCGAGTTGCTCCGCCAGCGGGGTACCGCGCACGAAAGCCCAGTCCTCGAGCTTGGCGTTCCAGAAATCGGCGACCCGGAGCACGTGTGCCTTGGCGGCGCCGTCAAGATAGCGCGAGGCCTCCACGAGGGCGGAGATCGCCACCGCGATGGTGAACATGTTGAGGCCGGAGTCTTCTTCCCAACGATCCTGGTCCGTCGTGGGTCCTGAGCGGCAGATGAAGCCCGCGGCGCGGGCGATCATGGTCCTGACCGGGATGCCGTCCAGCGCGCCATGACTTTCGAGCGCCGCCGCCAGAAGGATAGGGAAGGCCGCCTCGTCAAGCTGAATGCCTTGCCAGAAGGGATGGCCGCCGAGCCATTGGTTCTGGAACCAGTGCCCGTCGGTGTGTTGCGTCGCCATCAGATAGCGCAGGACCTCGCGCGCGTCGCGAAACGAGCCCATGGCAACCAGCGCCCCTGCGGTTTCCACGAGGTCGCGGGGCCAGACGAGGTGATAACCGCCGCGGCTGGTGCTGCTGTCGCCCCACGGAATCGAGAGCGAGGCGATGGCCGCGCCGCGGAATGTTTGATCCTGATGGACCTTGATGACGGTCGCGCAGAGCGCGAGCCGATCGTCGATTGCGCCGCCGAAGGTCGCCGGCCGCCGCTGGCGCAGCCAGTCCTGCCAGGCGAGCGTGTTCTCCCGAACCTCCTCGTCGAAATTGTCCATGATGGCCGAGGCTGAAAGCGTGGCGGCGGCTTCTTTCGAGGCGCCGAAGCCGAGCGACAGCGTGCCCGAGGGCGTCAGTTCGCCCATGAGCGACACGGCGCCGGGTCCTGCCTCGTCATAGGCCCAGCTCATGCGGCCGTTGTGCTCGAAATCCTGCCAGCCGTCGCTCACGCCGAGACAGCCGACCGACCGCTTGCCGTACGCGTCCGTGCCGTCATCGCGGACCGCCGTCAGAGCGAGGGCAAACCGGTCCTGCTCCGCCCAAAGCACGTCGCGGCCGTCGTGATGGCCCACATAGGCCACGTTGTTCTCGGCGTTGTCGCCGAGCCGCGCCGCCAAGAGAACGTAGGGTTTGAGCGTCGCATCGCCTTCGAGCTTGTAGCGGACGAGCAAGACGTCGCGCTGCTGCGACGGACACACCTCCAGGGTGAAGGTGAAGCGCGGGTGGCGGTGGGTGACGGTTGCCGAGGGAACGCCAGGCGCCGCAAGCTCGACGGTGTAGTCCCCGTTCCGGCGGAGTTCGACCCAGAAGCCGTTGTCGTCGGCGACAATGAAGCCGAGGGACGAGCCGAAGCTTCTGCCGACGATGTCTTTACGGGCCGGAGCCCAGGTGGGGCGGCAAGGGCCGTTTGGTGCTTTCATGGGGTCAACCGCTTGTTGGGGAGGTGTCCTGTAGACGAATGGCGGAGCAGCGAATCTGGGAAACGCATCGTGATCGAAGGCGGCGATACTGGCAATCAAGTCCTTCGAGAAGATGACACGAGATTGCACCCGCACCGCGATCACCCGAGCAGCCAAGAAAGGCTCCCAGGGCGCTGGGCCACAACGGCGGCCAGCTCGCGACAGCCGGGGCAGTCCTTGCGGTCATCGATCAATGGTTGAAACGCACGGCGATATATGGACCAATCAGTCCATAACAAGAAGATGCCCGCTTCGGGGGGAGGCGATGGGACGCCCAAGAGAATTCGACGTCGACAAAGCGCTCGACCGCGCCATGGGAGTGTTCTGGCAGAAGGGCTATGAAGGCGCTTCGCTGCAGGACCTGCTGAAGGCGATGCAGATCGCCCGCGGCAGTCTGTACAAAGCCTTCGATGACAAGCACAGCATCTATCTCGCGACCCTCGACCGCTACGACAAGACGGAAGTCGAGACGGGGATTGCGTTTCTGAGCGATGCCACCGCCGGCGACGGGCTGGTCAAAATCCGGACCATGCTGGAGGGCGTAAAACTCGACAAGGCGCGGCGGGGCTGCTTCATGTGCAATGCCGCCATCGATCGCGCAAGTCTGGACCGCGACGTCGAGACGAAAGTGAGCGGGATGCTGCATCGATTGCAGGATGCGATCGCAACGGCGCTCAAGCAGAGCCGGCGGGGAGCGCGCTGGTCGGCGGCGCGGCGGACAACCACGGCGGCGTCGATCCTCAATACCTATATGGGGCTCCGGGTTCTGGCCCGTGCCGGCCATTCCGGCAGAGCCTTGCAAGCCATCATCGACAAGACGCTGGACGCGATCTAGCCGCACTCAGGTTCGGCTTTTGCGCTCACGGCACGATCACGGATTGGTTATAGACCGATCAGTCTAAAAACACGCGTATGTGAGTTGTTGTTAATTGAACGAATGGTCCCAAACCCAATATGACTAGGCGTACCGAGGCACCAACGTTTCGGACCAACACATACGAAGGAGAATGACAATGTTGAAGACGATCCTGATTTCCGTGGCCCTGATCACTGCCGGTGTTGCACCTGTTGCGGCCGAGGGCTTCCCGAATCCCTACCAGACGAATTTCGACCGGTAGGACAAACCCCCAAGCTGCCAATCCTCCCAAGGCAGTCTGTCAACGAAGATCTCGAAGGAATACGACAATGCTGAAGACGATCCTGATTTCCCTGGCCCTGGTCACTGCTGGTGTTGCGCCTGTTGCGGCCGAGGGCTTCCCAAATCCCTACCAGATTAACTTTGACCGTTAGGCAGGGCTGAGGGTGATCGTTCTTGCCCCCCAGAGCGATCACCCTCTTTCTTTTCGCCGGCTGCCCCGTCGTCCGGCTGATCACACAAAGTTCATACAGAGTGTCAGGAGCGCGGAGCACTGGTTGCTAATATGAAGGCACCCACTCTGGAAAGGAGCCTTCGCCATGCCTCTCACTGCGCAGCAAGAAGACCTCTGCTCCCAAAACACGACTGACTTCTCCGACCTCAAGGCCGTTACGGTCAATTGTTCGCTCAAGCGCAATCCGGACGAGTCTCATACGCGTCTGTTGCTCTCCGTATCCGAAGAGATCATGCGGAAGAGCGGCGTGAGCGTCCAAAGCATCCACGCTCTGTCCCATCAGATCGCGCCCGGCGTCTACCCCGACATGACTGAGCACGGGTGGGACCGCGACGACTGGCCCGAGCTGTGGCCGTCAATCGAGGGCGCGGACATCCTTATTCTCGCGACGCCCATCTGGCTCGGTGAAGAAAGCTCCGTGTGCCGGATTCTGATCGAGCGGCTCTACGGCATGTCTGGCATGCTCAATGCCAAGGGCCAAAGCCTCTATTACGGCAAGGTCGGCGGCACGGTCGTGACCGGCAACGAGGACGGCGTGAAGCACTGCGCTATGACAACGCTCTATGCCCTGCAGCACCTCGGCTACACCATCCCGCCCCACTGAAAGACGCCGGGGGTTATCCCAATCACGGCAACAATCGCGAGGCGTGGAAGGCGGGTTGCCGGTTCAGCTACGAGAACCCCGACTACCGATCGTGATCGAGTACGGTCCTAATAGACCGAATCGAAGAGGTCGTAATAGGACAGGTCGAGATAGCCAGCGTAGATCCCGCGGTGCTTCTCGTTCCAGGTGGTGAACCAGTCATAGGTTTCCCAAAACCGGGCATTGTTGCGCAAGATGCCGTAGCGGTCGCGCAGGCGGTTCCAGTCCTTGAGAGTCTGAACGTCGCGCAAACGGCGCAGGAAGTCGCCCGCCTGGCTGAGATCCATCTCAAGGAAGTAGTTGGGGAAACCGCCGACGATCGTCGGATAGATGCTCATCGTATACAGGTGCGGAAGTTTCTCGCCGTTCTGAAACAGGATCGTGTCCTGGGTCTCGTAGACCCGGTTTGCGATCAGCGAATAGACGCGCGCGTGACCTTGGGGATCGTTGAGTCGCAGGACAATGACGCTCGGCAAGAAGCGCGGAAACTTGTAAGCGCGCGTCTGCGTCAGAAGCGACGCGGCGGCCACCCAGTCATCATAGCTCTCGATCGGGTCGTCCAAGGATACTTTCGGCTTCACGTGCGGGTTCAACAGATCGGGTGGACCGCTGACTTTCTCGCCCATGTGCTCTTGGATGTCCTCGATAAGGCTCAGCATGGGGTCGCGAGCGGACGTCTTGACCTGCGTCGGCTGTTCCTCGCCTGCGAATGGTTCGAGGGAAAGGGCGATTTGGCCAAGGCCTTGGGTCCACTCGTCGCGGTACTTC
>JARRPE010000322.1:0-2284 GCA_037383205.1 Methyloceanibacter sp. | reverse complement strand
ACACGCCCGAGACTGAGTTCCCGCTGAGCGAGATCGAAAAGGCCGAACCGGTCGAGCAACAGCGCCGCAGCCAACTGCCCGGCGATCGCCAAGGCCATCAACGCGGCAACACCAATCTTGGGCGCCAGGACCAAACTGACAAGCACATACACGGCGCCAAGCAGTCCACCGCCGATCAGCATGTAGAGCGGCACCGACCGCAGTGCGCCGAAATCCGTACTTCCCCGCGCGAATAGAAGCACGACGACGGAAAGCGCCACCGTGCCGACGAGGAAGGACCACAGCGCCGCCGAAAGCGGATGTCCGAGGCGCGCGGCAAGCTCCGCGTTGATCGGGGCCTGCAAGGCGATCATGGCGCCGGTCAACAGCGCCACCAGAGTCAGTAGTATCGCCGCTCCCGTCATCGTCGCGCGCTCCTCGGACTTGCCGCTTGGGCCGCCGGTCATTCGGCGTCGGCGGCGATCTTGGCGGAGACGATCTTGTCAGGGCTTGCCGGCGGCTCGCCGCGGTTGATCTGATCGACGTTCTCCATGCCCTCGATCACACGGCCCCAGACCGTGTATTTGCGGTCGAGGAACGTCGCATCGTCGAAGCAGATGAAGAACTGGCTGTCCGCCGAATCCGGCGACTGGGCACGCGCCATCGACACGGCGCCCCTCGTATGGGGTTCGGCGTTGAACTCGGCCGCGAGTTTCTGGCCCGAACCGCCGGCGCCCGTACCGGTCGGATCGCCCGTCTGGGCCATGAAGCCTTCGATCACGCGGTGGAACGGCACGCCGTCATAGAACCCCTGCCGGGCAAGCTCCTTGATGCGAGCGACGTGATTGGGAGCAAGGTCGGGGCGCATTTCGACCACGACATTGCCTTTGCTCGTCTCGATGATGAGTGTGTCTTCGGGATTGGCCACGTGTCGGGCTCCTTTGCTTTAGGGGGTTTCGCTTCGAGAGTGCGGGACCGTTTATTCGATGGTCGCCTTCTTGATGTAGTCGAGCTTGGGAAACTGCGTCACGAGGTAGGCGTTCCCTTGCATCTTGATCAGGCCCTGATCGGGTCCGTTTCCACGGGGAGCGCCCTCGCCGTAGCCCTCGTAGAGGGAATCGACCACGTCCATGCCGGAGACGACCTTACCGAAGGGGGCAAAGCCCTGGCCGTTCAGGCCGGAATTGTTGTTGAAATTGATGAAGACCTGAGTGGTGCGTGTGTTCGGACCGGCGGTCGCAAACGTGACCGTACCGCGAGAATTGGACTCCCGAACCGGATCGTCCGGGATCGTCGCATTGCTCCAGGCCGCGGAAACGTCGGGATTGCCGCTGATCCCGAATTGAACCATGAACCCGTCGATGACGCGGAAGAAGCGCGCGTCGTTGTAGAACCCGGCCTTGACCAGGTTGTAGAAGCGGTCGGCGCCGTGAGGCGCCCAGTCGCGCGTCACTTGGATAACGAACGTGCCCTTCGAAGTGACGAACTTCGCTTTATAGCTGTCGGGCGCACGTGCGTTCAGGGACGACGGATCACCAAGGCTCGCCGCCGATGCGGGAGCTTGGGCCATTGTGGCTGCGAGCAGCAGGGTTGCCGCAAAAAGGACGACGGTCCTGATGGTCATGGGGTTTCCTCGTTTGTTGGTCTGTCAAGACTTGGATGCAAGCTTCTGGGCTAGAGCCGAATTAACCGGCTCCGGAACGAACGGTGAGACATCGCCGCCCATTACGGCGATCTGACGGACAAGACTAGCTGCGATATGGCGTGTGCCCGGCGATGCGGCAAGGAAAACGGTTTCGATCTTCGGCGCAAGGGCCGCATTCATCCCCGCCATCTGCATCTCATAGTCGAAGTCGCCGGCATCGCGCAGACCGCGGAAAACCACGGTGGCGCCGACGGTTCTGGCCGCCTCGACCGTCAGCCCATCATAGACCATCACCTCGAGCTCGACGCCAAGTTCGCCGGCGACCGGCTCGAGCGCCTTCCGGGCGAGCGTCACCCGTTCCTCTTCCGTGAAAAATGGCCCCTTGCTGTGATGCGCCCCGATGGCAATCACAAGCCGGTCGATCAGATGCGCCGCGCGACGCACGATATCGACGTGCCCCAGCGTGACGGGGTCGAAACTCCCCGGATAAAGACCAATGCGCATTGCGCTCGCGCTCCTCTGTCCATGCGCAGACTTTGCTCGCAACGGGGCCAGGACCCGATGCGGCCCTTCTAGCCGCGCGGGGGGCGTATGGGCAAGGCCGCAAGGCAGCCTTTCGCCGGACACGACACAGGATACGGCAACGGGCATGAAAAAAGG
>JARRPE010000321.1:0-2285 GCA_037383205.1 Methyloceanibacter sp. | reverse complement strand
CCACCCTTCCCCTCGGCGCGGCCATAGATCCTCAGCCAGTTCAACTCGCTCAGCCTGTCCATCGCGTAGCTCAGAACTTTGTGCTCATGGGCTGCGATATTCTCCCGGCCGATCGACTCCACGTAGTCGATGGCGGCGCCCAGCCCGATCGCCTGCACGATCGCGGGCGTTCCCGCCTCGAACCGGTGCGGCGGCGTCGCATAAGTCACTTCGTCTGTAGTGACATAGCCGATCATCTCGCCCCCGCCCTGATAGGGCCGCATGACGTCGAGAAGGGCCTTCTTCCCGTAGAGCACGCCGATGCCCGTCGGGCCGTAGAGCTTATGGCCCGTGAAGGTATAGAAATCGCAATCGAGATCCCGCACATCCACCGGCAGATGCACGGCGCCTTGTGCGCCATCGACGAGCACGGGCACACCATGGTCATGCGCGATCCGCACGACTTCCTTGATAGGTACGATTGTGCCGAGCACGTTCGACATCTGCGTGATGGCGATCATTTTCGTGCGTGGAGAGATCAGCTTCTCGAATTCGTCGATCAGAAAGCTTCCGTCGTCGGCGACAGGCGCCCATTTCAGCACCGCCCCCTGGCGCTCCCGCAGGAAATGCCACGGCACGATGTTGGAGTGATGCTCCATGATGGTGATGAGGATCTCATCGCCCGCTTCGATGCGCGGCGATCCGAACGACGACGCGACGAGATTGACCGCCTCGGTCGCGTTCCGGGTGAAGATGATCTCTTCGTCATGGGCCGCGTTCAGAAAGGCACGGACCTTCCCGCGCGCCTTCTCGAAATTTTCGGTGGCCAAATTCGAGAGATAATGAAGCCCGCGATGGACATTGGCGTATTCAGCCGAATAGGCCTGGGAGATCGCGTCGATCACCTGGAGCGGCTTTTGAGCCGACGCGCCATTATCGAGATAGGTCAGCGGCTTGCCGTGCACAGTCTCCGACAGAATAGGAAAGTCCCCGCGGATGCGCTCGACATCGAAAGAGGCCGTTCGTGCGGCAGCGGAGGCTGGGGATATGACATTCATTAGGTCCCCCTACTCCGCCGGCGTGCCGAGCCACTCGGCGGCGACGGCGGTGAAGGCATCGGCTATCTCCTCGTCGTCCAAGGCCTCGAAGGCCTCGCCGACAAAAGCCTGAATCAGGAGCGCCCGCGCCTGCGCTTCCGGGAGGCCGCGCGCGCGCAGGTAAAAGAGCAGTTCTTCATCGATCTGGCCCGACGTGGCGCCATGTCCGCAGACAACGTCGTCCGCAAAGATCTCGAGCTCGGGCTTTGAGTCGAACTCAGCCGTCTCGGACAAGAGCAGCGCCTGAGACATCTGCTTGCCGTCAGTTTTCTGGGCGTTCGGCGCAACGACGATCTTGCCCTGGAACACGCCGCGGGCTTCGTCGTTGAGGACGAGCTTGAACAGTTCGCGGCTCTCGCAGGACGGCACGTTGTGCTCCACCACGAGCGTCGTATCGCAATGCTGGGTCCCGCGCGCCAGTGTGGCCCCGGAGATATCCGTGGCGGCGTTCTCTCCGTCGAAACGGACATAGACCTGGTTGCGGGCCAATGCGGCGCCCATGGAGACCTGGAACGCATTGTAGCGCGCGTCGGCACCGACATTCGCCGCCCACACGTTCAGATGAATCGTTTCAAGGGCTTCGCGCTGCAGCTTGAGGTGATGAATCGCCGAATTCGCCGCCAACGAGACCGTTGTCACCGCATTGCGCTGCATGCCCGCGACGCCGAACGTCCCGAAACTCTCGATGAGGGTCGCCGAGGCGCCCTGCTCCGCCACGACGGCGTTGCGCGTGTAGATCGAACCGGCATTGCCCGGTGTATCGAGATGAATGAGGTGGATGGGCTTTTGCAGCGTCAGTCCCTCGGGCAGGCGTACCGCGATGCCCGCCGTCATCAGCGCCGTATTGAGGGCGATCACCGTGTCGTCGCGACCGGCGGATTCCTTGAGGCTGTCTGTCAGCCACTCCGGCGGCGACTCCAGCAGTTGGGACAGCGCCCCGACCTCGACACCGTCTTTGCGCAGTCCTTCGACGTCGGAAAGATCAGCTCGAAACTCGCCCGCGGCGATCACGAGCCGATAGGCAGGCAACCCCATGAAGACCGTGCCGATTGCGGTCCTAAGATCGGCCTCACCGGCCGCGATCTCTCTGCCCGCCAGGAGCGGCGGCACGCTGTCGAGAGCCCCCCGCAGATCGGTGTACTTCCATTCCTCGACGCGACGGTGGGGCAAGCCACGTCCCGCATAGGTCTCGATCGCGCTTTTCCGCAG
>JARRPE010000320.1:2365-2989 GCA_037383205.1 Methyloceanibacter sp. | reverse complement strand
ATCAACAAGCACACGGTACCAAGTCGTCCGGGGGCCCCGCTTGCTGTGACGGGCAATCGCCCGTAGCTCAGGATTGATAAATTCGTCGATGACGCCGACCTCGGCGAAAGACGGGAGTATGGCCGAGCCGCAGCCGCTGGCTTTGTCTTGCTTATCGGGGCTTAAACTCGGGCAAACCATTATCGTGAAAGCCGTAGTGGATCTCGGTTCGGGCGTCCCCGGAGACCAGGACGCTGATGTTGCAGTGCAGTGTAGATAGGAAGGTTTTGTGCGACGCACAATATGCTTCCAGGTCGCACGGGAGATCATTCGATATGAACGAAAACATCTCCGAACCCGAAGTCTTGGTCCGGATTGAAGGCGCGGTCGGGCGCCTTACGCTGAACCGACCCAGGGCGTTGCACGCTCTCACCACGAAGATGTGTCGGACCATGGCCGAAGCGCTCCTGTCCTGGCGCGAGGCTTTAGGCCTGCAGATGGTGATGATCGACCACGCGGGCGAACGTGGATTCTGCGCCGGGGGCGATGTCCGTCGGGTCGCGCAGGACGGCCACGAGGCCCGCGAGTTCTTCCGTGCCGAGTATCAGCTTAACGAACTGCTGTTCCGCTACCCCAAGCACGTCG
>JARRPE010000320.1:0-2291 GCA_037383205.1 Methyloceanibacter sp. | reverse complement strand
GGCGCTGTTGGACGGGGTGACCATGGGCGGCGGCGTTGGCATCTCGCGGCCGGCGCGCTTCCGGGTCGCGACCGAGCGGACGGTGTTCGCCATGCCAGAGGCGAGCATTGGCCTCTTTCCCGACGTGGGCGGCGGTTGGTACCTGTCGCGGATGCCGGGCCATATCGGCCTATGGCTGGCGCTGACCGGCGCGCGCCTAACGGCCGCAGACTGCAAACTCGTCGGTGCGGCGACCCACTATGTCGAGAGCGCAAGTCTGCCAGAGTTGAAGACGGCCATCTTTGCCGAACCGGCGGCCGTGGAGCACCTGCTCACGGAGTTCGCGGCCGACCCCGGTCCGCCGAGCCTGGCGGTCCATCAGGACGAGATCGACCGCATCTTTTCTCTGGGCAGCGTCGAGGCGATCTTCGAGGCGCTGGCCGAGGCGGGCACGGATTGGGCGCGCGAGCAGCTTGCAGTGCTGCGCGCCAAGTCGCCGCTAACGCTGAAGGTCGCCTTTCGCCAGCTGCGCCTCGGGGCGAAGGCCCGCAGCTTCAGTGAGAACATGGTGATGGAGTACCGGATCGCCACACGGCTGGCGCAACGCCACGATTTCCGCGAGGGGGTAAGGGCGCTGCTGCTCGATAAGGATAATGCGCCGCAATGGGACCCGCCAACACTCGATGGTGTGAGCGACGCCTTGCTCGACGAGATCTTCGCGCCCCTACCTTCCGCTGAGGAATGGGCCCCGCTGCCTTGAGCTCGGCACAGCTCGAACTGGAATCCGGTTTGGGTCGTGAGCGGCGATCGTGCCGTGGCTGGGCCACGTCCGGTTTACGCGTTTAGCCAGACAAGCGCGCCCTCGTGATCAAGGTCGGCCTCCTGCCATGAGCAGACGGCTCCGCCCTGAGCCTAAGGTCGCTCATCCATTGGCAGGTAGTGCCGCTCTGTGGCGCCGGTGTAGAGCTGGCGCGGTCTTCCAATACGTTGAAAGGGGTCGTCAACCATCTCCTTCCAATGCGCAATCCACCCAGCCGTGCGTGCAATGGCGTAGACCACGGTGAACATGTCCGTTGGAAACCCGAGCGCTTTCAGGGTGATCGCAGAGTAGAAGTCGATGTTGGGGCGGAGATTCTTTTCGATGAAATATTCATCGGAGAGCGCAATGCGTTCAAGCTCAAGGGCAACCTTAAGGATCGGATCCTTGAGGTGATGACGGCCCACAGTTTCAAGCACGTCATAGCAGGCACTCTTCATGACTTTCGCCCTCGGGTCGTAGTCCTCGTAGATGCGATAGCCGAAGCCAATTAAGAAAAATGGATCGCTCTCATCTTTGGCGCGCCTGATGTATTCCGGAACGCGATCGACAGAGCCGATATCCTCGAGCATCATCAAAACCGCCTCGTTAGCGCCACCATGCTCTGGCCCCCACAAGGAGGAGATTCCCGCCGAGATGCATGCAAAAGGATTGGCGCCCGACGAACCAGCGAGACGAACAGTGGCAGTCGATGCGCTCTGCTCGTGGTCAGCATGAAGAATAAAAATCTTTTTCATGGCGATGGCGAGGGCTCTATCGACCTCATATTTCTGCTTCGGCGTCGCAAAACACATGTGCAGGAAATTGGCTGAGTACTTCAGCTCGTTCCTCGGATCGACGAACTGCTCGCCACGTGAATACTTGTAGGCCATGGCAGCAATGGTCGCCATTTTCGCAAGTATACGAAGGCTCGCCGTTTCTCGTTGGACGGGGTCTGTGATGTCGAGGGAGTCGTGATAGAAGGCTGACAGTGCACCAACCACACCGACCATGATGGCCATGGGATGTGAGTCACGCGGGAACCCGGAATAAAAGCGCGTCAACTGCTCATGCAGCATGGTGTGACGCGTGATTTGCGCATCGAACCGGCCGTACTCCTCGGCCGTGGGCAATTCGCCGTAGAGCAGGAGGTAGCAAGTTTCTAGGAATGTGCTGTGCTCGGCGAGCTGCTCGATTGGATAGCCGCGGTATAGAACTATTCCCTTGTCGAAGTCGATGAAGGTGATTTTTGATTTACAGCTTGCCGTAGAGGTAAATCCTGGATCATAGGTAAACCGACCTGTGTCTCTATACAGGGTCGTGATGTCGACTACGTCGGGTCCCGACGTGCCCTTGGTGACCGGCAAGCCGTAACTCCTACCGCCGACCGAGACGGATGCCTCTCCACTGTCATCTTCGACCATAGTCTTGTTCCAGCGATTCCCTAACTCATGGCCATCGTTAGACCATCCTATCACCTTTTGGCATCCCGAAAGATCGACATCAGAGGCCCATG
>JARRPE010000319.1:0-4049 GCA_037383205.1 Methyloceanibacter sp. | reverse complement strand
TAGCTGTTCACCGTCGGCGACACGACTGCACTGATTTCAGGCAGGTGCCGCAGCACGCCAGCGACGAACTGGTAGCCCAATTTCGAAAGTCCGCACCCGCGCGGATCGTCCGGGTCCTTGAACAGGTTCTCGCCGGTCTCCAGGCTCGCGAGCGACATGTTGTAGTGCGCGCCCGATCCCGTGCGATTGGGGAACGGTTTGGGCATCCAGGAGGCGAAGTAGCCATGCTTGCGCGCGATCGCGTTCGACATCATGCGCAAAAAGACGAAGCGGTCGGCCATGGTCATGGCATCGGCGAAGCTGAAGTCGACTTCGAACTGGCCGTTGCCGTCTTCGTGGTCGAAGGAATAGACGTCCCAACCTAGGTCATCCATGGCGCTCACGAGTTCGGAGAGCCAGTGGAGGTTGTCCAGAATGCCGTAGCCGTCATAGCAGGGCTTATCGAGCGTATCGCGCTCGGATACCGTCTCGGCGCCCTTGTCTCCGTCTTTCAGCACATAGAACTCGGCCTCCATGCCGAGATTCATGACGAAGCCCATCTCCGCCGCCGCTTCGGTCGCGCGTGCAAGAATGTTCCGGCTGCAGGCCTGGAATGGCCTGCCCTCGCACCAGAGATTGCTTGCGAACCAGGCCACGTCGGGTTGCCAGGGCAGAATGATGCATGACGCAGGGTCCGGGTGAGCGGAAACTTCCTCGTCGCTTACGTCCTGAGGAACGCCATCGAGGGCCGCGCCCGTGTAGAGTTCCGATCCGGCCATCATCTGCTCGAGATGAGACAGCGGCACCATCTTGGTCTTCGATACGCCATGCATGTCGGAGAAGCTGGCCATCAAATACGCCACGCCTTTGTTGCTCAGTTGACGGCGGAGTGTTTCTAGCTCTGCAGGCGTGGAGGACATGCTCTTCTCCCGTTGCTGACTCTGAACCTAGCTGCGTGAATGCTAACGATGGCGTGAAGAACTGGAAGAGGTTTTGTCGACCAGAGCCTCCCATGCCGCAATGTGTCGCGCTTCGACCTCGACGCCTAAGGATTGAGAACCTTCATCAGGTCGTTTCGCGCGCACTCCAAATGCTCGGTCATGCGCTTCTGCGCAAGCGACGGGTCGCGCGCTTCGATGGCGTCCAAAACGGCTCTGTGCTGACGATTGTATTCGGCGATCGCCTCGGCGGTGAGAATGTTCGCTTTCATCGCCCCCCATTGGGCGTTCAGACGAACGTGGTTGATCTGCCGAAAGACGTGAATCAGAAACGGGTTCGCGGACGCCTGTGCGAGGAGCAGATGAAACTCCCCGTCCCATTTTGCGACGTCGTCCTGGTCGTCAGTGGTCGCCGCGCACTCAAAGACGCCCTCCAGATCTTCGATCGTGCGCGCGTCGGCATGTTCCGCTGCGAGCCTCGCGGTGAACGGCTCCACAGCGGCGCGGGCATCAATCAGGTCTAGCGGGCTCAGCCCATCCATAAAATCCAACAGCGAGCCGCTCGTTTGTGGAGCCGTGCCGACAAACGTGCCGCTGCCGAGCCGCCGCGAGACGAGGCCTGCTTTCTCAGCCTCCGACACTAGCAGTCGAGCGCGTCGGCCCGCTCCCAGCTGGTCAGCTGCCGCGAGAACTCGTTCCAGTTCTTCATCTTCAGTTTGACATAGGCGTCCACGAACTCGTCGCCGAGTTCCCGCCGCAGCATCGCCGAACCGTCGGTCAGCCGCAGGGCGTCGAGAAGATTGAGCGGCAGCTTCTTGACGTTGTCGGGCGCCTTGGTCACCGTGTTTGGCGACCAAGTCGCACCAGACGACGTCACCGGCGCATTGATGCGCTTGTAAGAGTTCACTGTCGGATTGGTGATCGAGCAGATCTCGTCCGCGTGGTCGATCAAGCCGCCGATGAAGTTGTAGGCGACCTTCGACAAGCCCATCGGGTCGTTGTCGTCCGCGAAGACATTGGTATCGCCTTTCCACATCGAGATGTGCATGTGGCAGCCATTGCCCGTGAGATGGCTGAATGGCTTGGGCATGAAAGTTGCGCGGATGCCGTGCTTCTCGGCGATGGCCTTGACCATGTATTTGAAGAAGACCATGCGGTCGGCGGTCGTCAGCGCATCGGAGAAGTGCCAGTTCATCTCGAACTGGCCGTTGGCATCCTCGTGGTCGTTCTGATACGGCCCCCAACCGAGCTCCAGCATGCAGTCGCAGATCTCCCTGACCACGTCGAAGCGGCGCATCAAGGCGGATTGATCATAGCAAGGCTTGGCTTGGGTGTCGGCCGTGTCGCTGAGCGCGTTGCCGTCCGCGCTTACAAGAAAATACTCGGGCTCGACACCGCTCTTCATGGTGTAGCCCGCGTCCTCTGCTTTCTTTAGCAGCCGCTTCAGCACGTTGCGGGGAGCCTGTTCGACCGGCTTGCCGTTCATATGGGGGTCGGCGGCGAGCCATCCGACTTCCGGCTTCCAGGGAAGCTGAATGAGACTGTCCGGGTCCGGTATGGCGAGCATGTCAGGATGGGCTGGCGTCATGTCCAGCCAGCTCGCAAATCCGGCAAAGCCGGCGCCTTCCTCGGCCATGTCCGAGATGGCGCTCGCCGGAGCCAGCTTGGCGCGCAGTGTCCCGAAAAGATCGACAAACGAGATGAGGAAATACTTGATGCCCCGGTCACGGGCCTCTTGTGCAAGATCGATCGCCATTATCGTCCCTTTCAAATGACGAGAGGCCCGCTGATGCGAGCCTCCCATATGAGTTCAGCCTATTCCCCGGTCAGTCCCGGAATCCACTTCGTGCCGGCCAGGGGCACCTGGGCCATGGCGGCGGCCTCGACCGTGAGGGCTACAAGATCCTCCGGCTCGAGGTTGTGCACGTGGCTTTTGCCGCAGGCCCGCGCGATGGTCTGGGTCTCGAGCGTCAAGACCGACAGATAATTGGCGATTCGCCGACCACCGAGTACGGGATCGAGCCGTGCGGCGAGTTCCGGGTCCTGTGTGGTGATGCCCGCCGGGCACCGGCCTTCATGCCAATCGTCGTAGGCACCGGCCGTTGTGCCGAGCTTCTGATATTCCTCTTCGAACTTAGGATCGTTGTCGCCGAGGGCGGCGAGCGCTGCCGTGCCGACCGAGACAGCATCGGCCCCGAGCGCCAGCGCCTTGGCCACGTCGGCGCCTGAGCGAATGCCGCCGGAGACGATCAGCTGCACCTTGCGGTGCATGCCGAGGTCTTGCAGGGCCTGGACTGCCGGACGGATCGCGCCGAGCAGGGGCAGGCCGATATGCTCGATGAACACTTCCTGCGTGGCGGCGGTGCCGCCCTGCATGCCGTCGAGCACGACCACGTCTGCGCCGGACTTCACCGCCAGGGCCGTGTCGTAATAAGGCCGGGACGCGCCCACTTTGATGTAAATGGGCTTCTGCCAGTCGGTGATCTCCCGCAGTTCCTGGATCTTGATTTCCAGGTCGTCAGGGCCCGTCCAATCCGGATGGCGGCACGCGGAGCGCTGATCGATGCCCTTGGGCAAGGTCCGCATCTCCGCCACGCGGTCGGAGATCTTCTGGCCCAGAAGCATCCCGCCGCCGCCGGGCTTTGCACCTTGGCCGACGACCACCTCGATGGCGTCCGCACGCCTCAAATCGTCGGGGTTCATGCCGTAGCGCGAGGGCAGGAGCTGATACACGAGGATGTCTGAATGGCCACGCTCTTCCTCGGTCATGCCTCCATCGCCCGTGGTGGTCGAGGTGCCCATCTTGGTGGCGCCTCGGCCGAGTGACTCCTTGGCCTGCGCGGAGAGCGAGCCGAAGCTCATGCCGGCAATAGTGATGGGGATCTTGAGGTGAATGGGTTTTTCGGCAAATCGCGTGCCCAGCCAGACATCCGTCGAGCATTTCTCACGGTAGCCCTCCAGCGGATACCGGCTCATCGACGCGCCAAGAAACAGGAGGTCGTCGAAATGCGGGACCTTGCGCTTCGCGCCGCCACCGCGAATGTCGTAGATGCCGCTGGCCGCCGCCCGGCGAATCTCCGACAGCGTGTAGTCGTCGAACGTCGCGGACTTGCGCGGTGTCGTGATCGGTGT
>JARRPE010000318.1:0-3309 GCA_037383205.1 Methyloceanibacter sp. | reverse complement strand
GCCGCGCGCTTGAGGGTGGCGCTAGAGGCACTGGAGTATTTCCATAGGTAAGGCCAATGACGAGCCGAGAGGGGTCCTCGCAAGTCCGCGTGGTCCGCTGCACTGTGGAGACATACTGAAAGTGCTGCAAAAGCTCTGGTACGATCAGCCAGTTCGCACCCAGCTTATTGTTGTCGTGGCGGCGATCAATCTCCTCGCCGCGCTGATGGCTGGCGCCGTGGCGATTTACAACACGCGGACGGCCACAAAGGCCGAGATGGAAGCGTCGCTCGAAGTCGCCGAACGCTTCGTGGATGTGACGCTGAGGGATCTCTCCCGGCAAGGCAAGCTCGACAATCTGGACCAGGAATTGCCGCCCCTGCTGCGACATCTGCGGCATGTTCGCATCATGTTCATGAGCGACTCGGGGCACCTGGCCATTATTTCACCCAAAGGCGCCACCGCCGGGGTGAACGGATCGGAGGCGCCCGAGTGGTTTGTGTCGCTGGTCCATCCGGAGGTCGCGCAACGGAAAGTGCGGCTTCTGCCGGACGGCACACACCCCGTGATCATCATTGGAGAGCCCGCCGACGAAATCTCCGAAGCTTGGCAGGACTTTCTGTCGCTTGCGCTGATCTGGGCCGGGATCAATGTCATCGTCCTGTTGATTCTCTACGTCGTGCTCGGACGGGTGCTCAATCCGCTCGCGAGTCTGTCCAGAGGCATGCACCAGCTCGAGGGCGGCGAGTATTGGGCCAGGCTGCCAAGCGCGAAGGTCAAGGAAGTGGCCGTGATCACGGACCGGTTCAACATGCTGGCGAGAGCGCTCGACGTGGCGCGCGAGGAGAATGAGAGCCTGTACCAGCAACTGATCAACATTCAGGAAGCCGAACGGCGCGACATCGCCAACGAACTCCATGACGAGGCGGGGGCGTGTCTGTTCGGCATTGCCGCAAACGCGTCGTCGATTCAAACCACGGCCGGACAGCTTGAGGGCGAACGGGCGACGAGAATTTCAAGCCGCGCAGGCGAGATCCTCTCAATTGCCGAGCGCCTGAAAGTGATGAACAGAGGGCTGCTGAAGAAGCTGCGTCCCGGTCCGCTCGGCCAAGTCAAGCTGACGGATCTGATTGTCGAACTCACGGCCGGTCTCCAAAGCCAACATCCGGACACGCAGATCAATACGAACGTGGGGTCGGTTGCGAAGTCCTACGGGGAGCAGGTCGATCTGGCGATTTATCGCTGCGTTCAGGAGGCGATCACGAATGCTATCCGCCATGGCCACGCCGACAACATAGACGTGGATCTCGAAGAGGTCCGGTCCGCCAACGGCAGTGGCAATCAGCATGCGATCCGGCTGACGGTCGCGGACGACGGCGAAGGCATGGCGCCAAGCCAAGCTAAAGGTTTCGGTCTTACGACCATGACGGAGCGTGTGCGGTCGGTCGGCGGTACCTGCGCAATCGAGGGTTTCCCATCCAAGGGCACCACCGTCAGCGTGAAAATTCCAATCAAGCAAAAGAACTATGAAACTGCGGCGCCCTCGCGGGCCCGAGAATCGGTCAGGGAGCTATCATGACTAGAGTCCTCGTCATCGACGATCATCCGATCGTCCTACAAGGAACCCGGCAATTGCTCGAGGATGTCGGCGTAAAGGAAGTCCATCAGGCCCAGAGTTTGGCCGACGGTTTCCGGGCTTACAGAATGCAGAAGCCGGACGTCATTATTGTCGACCTTGCCATGCATAGCGGGTCGCTCGGCGGACTATCCTTCATCCGCCGCTTGCGCCTGCACGATCAGAACACGCCCGTTCTCGTCTTCACGATGCATTCGGACCCGGTGATTGTCTCCCGTGCGCTTGAGGTTGGGGCCACGGGCTATGTCCTGAAGGATACGCCGCCCGAGGAGGTTCAGACGGCCTTCCAGCGCGTCCGTGAGAATAGGCCGTATCTCAGCCACGATCTCGCATCCGAAGTTGCTTTCATGGAAGCGCGCGGCACGACCAACCCGCTCCGCCGCATGACGGTTCGGGAACTGCAGACCCTCGCCCTCGTGGCCGAAGGCAAGCCATATGGTGTCATCGCCGAGCATCTGCATGTGAGCTACAAGACCGTGGCCAATACCTGCACGCAGCTGAAGGCGAAGCTCGGTGTGCGGACTTTGCCGGACCCGCCGCCAACGGAAAGATGCAGCGCTAGCCTAGCTGCATCTTTGTCTTCGCTTCCGCCGGCGCGGCGTAGGGCGTTACATGTTCGACGGTGGTCTGTCGCATGGTTCCATCTATGAAGCGGCGCCTCTCGATGCCTGTGCTCCGGAGCGACACGCGCATATGGCCACCCTAGGGCGACTGGATTCACGCCGCCGAGGATACCGACTGGAATGGATGCGTGCGTTTCGGCATGGTCAAAGTTCGCCGAGAGGCGAAACAGGCTTGATCGAGGGCAATGCTGCGCAGGCGGACACTAATTTTGTGCAGCGCAACAAATGAAAACTACATTTGGCAGAAAGCGTTGCCAACGCCACATTTCACTTGCATTGGCATTACATTTGGCAATTATGGGGGCGTTGCTCGGCAATGAGTGAGAAACGAAGTTCCACATGAAGAACGGTTCAACGTGACTTGCAACGTGTCGGGCGCAATTTCCTCGTGAGGTGTCAACGCGTCTTGTGTTCAACGGAGAACCCGCAGCCAGTAGCGGGCGCGAGGCGAGATTTTGCTTCTGCGTTTTCTGGCAGTCTCCAAATTCCACAAACACGATGACAGCTTCGAAATTGCTGAGGGCTCGTCCACCTAGGGGCGCGGCACCAAAGCAGACAGATATTGCTCAGAGTTCGTTTCGGTGAACTGAGTAGCTAGGGAGAGGAGAAAGATATGAAACTGAAGTATGGTGTCCTGACTGGCACCATCGTCGCTGTGACGATGGGTCTCGCTGGCCAGGCGTCGGCTATGAATACCGACGAGGAGCAGCTGAAGCGTATGGCTGATCCCGACCAGTGGCCTGCCCCTGGTCGTGACTTCGAGCTCACGCGCCACAGCACGCTTTCCGACATTACGACGGAAAACGTCAACAAGCTGCAGATGTCTTGGGCCCAGGGAACGAACGCCCTTCGTGGTCACGAGGGTCAGCCGCTTGTTATTAAGGACGTTGGCGGCAAGACCATGCTGTTCATGGTTTCCGGTTGCCCGTCCATGGCCAACTGTAACGTTGTTCAGGCTCTCGATCTGACGGATCCTGACAACCCGAAGCAGGTTTGGTCCTACGTCAAGAAGACCGACCGTGACGAGTCGGCTGTGCCGCGCGCTTGCTGCGACACCGTCAACCGTGGCGG
>JARRPE010000317.1:0-2318 GCA_037383205.1 Methyloceanibacter sp. | reverse complement strand
CCCTCCAGCAACCTCACAATGAGGCTGCCGATCGCCATCGTGACTGCGGGGTAAGCAGTATCGAACGTGCCTGCCAATGCGGATAACGACGGCACGTGAACGTTGGTCCGCACGTGGCCGTGAGTATGCATCCGCCAGAGAGCGGAGTGAGTGACTGCCAGACTCATTTCTTCGGCCGGTCGATGACCCGCTCGGTTACCTATGCGCCATCTATCCGTAAAGTCCGCGAATGGCACGAATCTTGCGAGGACAGGGATGCCGTGTTCAACCATGGAGGACTTGCGGAATGTCGCAAAGGACAAATAAACACTTCATCGAGCTGCTCGATCGGTTCGATCACGCAATGCTCGTGACCAAACGGGGCCCGGCGCTGCGCTCGCGGCCGATGGCGATTGCGGGTCATACCGACGACGGCCGGATCCGCTTCATCACCCGTGACGACAGCGCGAAGCTGGAAGAGCTCGAAGAAGACGACCATGTCAACGTGGCCATGCAGGACAATGAACGCTTCCTGTCGATCTCCGGTCACGCGCGCTTGACCAAGGACCGCGCTCTCATCGAGAAAATCTGGCAGGAACGTCAGACGGTCTGGTTCTCGGAGGGCAGGCGAGACCCGCATGCGATCGTCCTCGAAGTCGTTCCCACGTATGCCGAATACTGGGACCGGACGGACTTCACGGTGCTCGATCTGATCGAGGAGAAAGCGCGGGAAGGCGCCGGCGGGGAGGCCGGAAAGAAGGTCGAGTCAGACAGCCACGGCACGGTCGATTTTCGAGGCCAGCCGCTCTAGCGGCCGCACGATTCGGCTCACCAAATTACCGATCGCATTGTAAGAATTGCCTAAGCCGCGCCCTGCTCGCCGGCCGGTCGGCGCGGCGAAGAGCGCGGTGACGGTCGCCAGCGCGGTGTCCGGCCCGAACGGCGTGGCACGGTGGCCGCACGCGCGAATCGGCCCGGCACTTGGCATGGACGTTGCATGATTCCGGTTAGCTACGGCGCTCCGCCGTGCAACAAGAAGGGGCGAGCAAACATCATGTCAATCGCCAAAGTCACCGAAATATCCGCCTCGTCTCCGACCGGTTTCGAGGATGCCATCTCCAAGGGCGTTCAGCGCGCGTCGAAGACCATACACGGCATGCGATCCGCCTGGGTCAATGAGCAGAGCGTGGTCATCGACAATGAGCGCGTCACCGAATGGCGTGTGAACCTGAAAGTCACCTTCGTCATCGACGACTGAGCAAGCTGCAAAGGACGACGACGCCGCGGCGGCCGTGGGACGAGACCCACGACCTGCAGCGGTGGTCGCGTTGGACGGCTGTCGTGGGGCCGGGCGCCTGCCGGTTCCACTATGCTTTCTGTGTGAGATCCGGCCGGCGTGTCTCCCTGGGGATGCGCCGCGGTGGCCTTCGTTCGATGTGGACGGGGACCGCGTCGGCAGTCGAGGTCAGGTTTTCGTCCAGCGATCGCCCGGGGCCGCGTCGATATGTCGATATCCTGGAGAGAGTCCATGAGCTACAGAATCGAACAAGGAGAGCCGGTGGGCGCCGCATTCAGGCGCATCGCCGGCGAACAGATCGACAAAGCGCTCGCGGAGGCACAGGCCGCCGACGAGCCTGTCGCGTGGCGCGTACACCAGCTGCGCAAACGCTGCAAGAAGATCCGCGCCCTCGCGCGTCTCGTGCGGCCGGGACTGGAAGATTACGAGTCCGTGAACCGTTCCTTCCGGGATTCCGCGAGGCTGTTGTCCTCCCAGCGGGACGCGAGGGTGATGCGCGATCTCGTCGTCAGCATGGCGAAGTCCGACGACCGAGTCGCCAGCAAGCCGCCGGTGGTGCGCGTGTTCCGCCTCAACTGCACTATCGCGGAGCAACTTGCGGAGCCGGCGCTGGGCGAGGTCCGCCGGCGTCTCGCTCGCGAGGCCGTCGACATCGAGCGTCTCGGCGTCGACGCGCTGGACTTCGGCGATGTCTGCCGCGGCGTCGAAAAGACCCTCGGGCGTGCTCACGAAGCCCTGCGGAGGGTTGCCGACGACGGGACGAGCGCCGCCTATCACGAATGGCGCAAACGCTGTAAATATCACTGGTACCACCTGCGCCTGCTCCGCAAGCTGCTCCCGGAGGACCTCGCCGATCGCGGCGACAGCTTTGACAAACTCGGCAAGATCATCGGCAACGCTCACGACCGCAGCGTGCTGCTCGATCGGCTGGAGCTGTTGCCTGCCTATCTGCGCGAGGATGCCGCGACGCGGAGAATTGCCGCGCTGGCGCTGCGCCAGCGGCGCGAGCTCCGCCGCCGCGGCCTGCAGGCCGCGACCGGTC
>JARRPE010000316.1:0-2320 GCA_037383205.1 Methyloceanibacter sp. | reverse complement strand
CGTGCAAGCGGGCAACGCTTTCGTGATCGGTGCCGATCAGGTGATGGCGGTTGGCGACACAATCTACGGGAAACCGAAGTCGCTCGAGGACGCCAGAATCCGGCTTCTCGATCTCAGCGGAAAGAGCCACCAGCTCCATACCGCTGTTGTCGTGGCGACCGGCGCCGCTACCGTTTGGGCCTACACGGACGTCGCGACCCTCACCATGCGGCGTTTTTCGCCCGAATTCGTCGGGCGCTATCTCGCCGCGGCCGGTCACGGCGTTCTCGGGTCGGTCGGCGCCTACCAAATCGAATCACTGGGCATCCAGCTGTTCGAAAAGATCGAAGGAGATTTCTTCTCCATTCTCGGCCTGCCGCTGCTCCCGCTGCTCGATGCGCTCCGGCGCGAAGGGGCCATCGAGGGATGACCGGACGATGAGCACGGCACCGCGTGCATGCGTGATCGGCTGGCCCGTTGAACACTCGCGCTCGCCGGTGATCCACGGATACTGGCTCGTGCACTACGGCATCGAAGGTGCCTATGTGAAGGAGGCCGTGAGTCCGGAAGACATTGCAGCCTTCTTGGGCGCGCTTTCGGAGCACGGCTATGTCGGCGCGAACGTCACTCTGCCCCACAAGGAAGCGGCGTTACGCGCGGTCGAGGAGGCCGACGAAGCGGCCCGGGCGATCGGCGCGGTCAACACGGTGTGGCTCGACCAGAGCGGTACGCTCAAGGGCAGCAACACAGACGCCTATGGCTTCATGACCAATCTCGACGCAGGCGCGCCGCATTGGCGCGAGGGGTGCGACGTGGCCATGGTGCTTGGCGCCGGGGGCGCTGCGCGGGCAGTCCTGCATGGTCTGATCGAGGCCGGCATTCCCCGGATCCTACTGACGAACCGCACGGCGGCGAAGGCGGATACTTTGGCCCGCGCGTTCGGCGATCGCGTTGAGGTCGTGCCGTGGGATGCGAAGGACACGGCGCTGACCGCGTGCCGCCTCCTGGTCAACACGACGAGCCTCGGTATGACCGGTCAGCCGCCGCTGGAGATCATGGTGTCGGCCCTTCCGGCCGAAGCCGTGGTGACGGACATTGTCTATGTCCCCTTGGAGACGCCTTTGTTGGCCATGTCCCGCGCGCGCGGACTAGCCACGGTCGACGGACTTGGCATGCTGCTGCACCAGGCCGTGCCCGGCTTCGAGCGCTGGTTCGGCGTCCGTCCGGAGGTCACGGCCGACCTTCGTGCCCGCGTCGTGGCGACGCTGGGGGAGACGTGATGCTGGTGATCGGTCTCACGGGCGGGATCGGCATGGGCAAGAGCTCGGCCGCCGCCCATTTCAAGCGCCATGGCGTGCCTGTATTCGACGCCGACGCCTATGTGCACAAGCTCTACGAGGGCGAGGCCGTGCCTTTGATCGAGGACGCCTTTCCGGGGACGACCCGTGACGGCCGCGTCGACCGGGCGCTTCTGGCCAAAGAAGTAGCGGGGCGCCCGGACCGGCTAAAGGAGCTCGAGGAGATCGTCCACCCGCTGGTGGTGCAGGCGGAGATCGATTTTCTGTGCGACCAGGAAGACAGCGGCGTGCCGATGGCGCTTCTGGAGATCCCGCTGCTGTTCGAAACAGGTGCTGAGTCCCGCGTCGATGTCACTGTGGCCGTCAGCGCTCCGGCAGCCGTGCAGCGCGCGCGCGTCCTCGACAGGCCGGGCATGACGGCCGAGAAGTTCGAGGCGCTCCGGGCGCGCCAACTCGGTGACGCCGACCGCCGAGCCCGTGCCGATCATGTCATCGACAGCGGCTCCAGCTTGGAAAACCTGCAAGCGCAGCTCGATGTGCTGCTCGAATCGCTTAAGTTACAGGATGGAAGCGTCATGGAGCGCCTGCGCGCCCAACGCCGATAGCGAAGCGGAGCTCAGTCAAGCTGGTGCGCGAGATCATTCTCGATACGGAAACGACGGGTCTCGACCCTAAAGAGGGGCATCGGATTGTCGAGATCGGCTGCGTGGAGCTGGTCAATTCCATCCCGACGGGTAGGACCTGGCACTGTTATCTGAATCCCGAGCGAGAGATGCCCGAGCAGGCGTTTGCCGTGCATGGGCTGTCGACCGAGTTCCTTGGCGACAAGCCTCTTTTCGCGGACAAGGCGGACGAGTTCCTCGAATTCGTTGAGAGCGCCATGCTCGTCATTCACAATGCCAAGTTCGACTTCGGCTTCTTGAATGCGGAGCTTGAGTGGGCGTCAGGCCGCTCCTGACGTGGGACAGAATTGTGGACACCTTGGCGCTGGCGCGCCGTCGGCATCCCGGCGCGCCGGCGAGCCTCGATGCCCTATGCCGCCG
>JARRPE010000315.1:0-2324 GCA_037383205.1 Methyloceanibacter sp. | reverse complement strand
GTGTCAGCAGGGCCCAGCCGCGGCGCCGCCCCAAGAAGGGCAACATGAACCGGTCCATGACCGGAGACCACAGGAACATCAAGGTGTACGGCAGCCCGATCAGGGCGAAGAGGCCGATGGTTGCGAGGTCCACGCCGTTGTCTCGGAGCCAGGCCGGTACCAGCGACACCAGCACGAACAACGGCATGCCCGAACTAAATCCGAGGAAGATGCACGCGAGCATTTTTCGCGTGAACAGGATCTCGGTCCAGTGGCGGCGCGCGTCCTTGGTTTCTGGTTTGCGGGGCGTCCCCTCGGTGGCCGTCATTCTTCGTTCTTATCAGTCGTCCGCCCGTCCGTCATGAGCTCCCGCGCTGCTATCCCGGAAAATGCGCCGATCCCCAACGCTCTGGAGATTGCCAATTTAGAAGAATCCGAAATCTCTACTTGCGAACGATTTGCAACTAGGTCTATGGTGCGTTGCGAAAAGAATGCTTTGAGGCAAGGAGGAGGTTTTCGTGGGTGCGTGTCTGGCAAGGCAGGTTCGGACTGTGTCCGCGGTTCTGGCAGTCCTGGCGCTGTCGGTCCTTGCCGGGTGCGGCGATCCGGACTCGGCCTCAACGTCAAAGGATGCAGGGAACGACAAGTTTCGGGTCGTGACCACCTTCACCGTGATTCAGGACATCGCGCAAAACGTCGCTGGCGACGCGGCTGTGGTGGAGTCGATCACGAAGCCCGGCGCGGAGATCCACGATTATCAGCCTACTCCCGGCGACATTGTCAAAGCGCAAGACGCCGACCTCGTCCTCTGGAACGGGTTCAACCTGGAGCGCTGGTTCGAAAAGTTTTTTCAGACCATCAAAGACGTACCGGGCGCCGTGGTGAGCGACGGCGTCGAGCCCATCGGCATTACGGAAGGCCCCTATAACGGCAAGCCCAATCCGCATGCCTGGATGTCGCCGACGAGCGCGCTCCAATATGTCGAGAACATCCGCAAGGCGCTGGTGCAATACGATCCCGATAACGCCGAGACCTACAACAAGAACGCGGCGGCCTATGCGGACCAAATCAAGGCGCTGGATGCGCCCCTGCGCAAGCGTCTCGCTGCGATCCCTGAAGACAAGCGCTGGCTTGTCACGTCCGAAGGCGCGTTCTCGTATCTCGCCCGCGATTACGGCATGCGCGAAGCCTATCTGTGGCCCATCAACGCCGACCAGCAGGGAACGCCGCAGCAGGTTCGCCACGTAATCGAACTGGTGAAAGAGAACGGTATACCCGTGGTGTTTTCCGAGAGCACGGTCTCGGACCGGGCCGCGAAACAGGTCGCAAAGGAAAGCGGCGCGGCCTACGGTGGTGTTCTGTACGTGGACTCGCTGAGCGCCGAGGGCGGCCCCGTTCCAACCTATCTCGATCTCTTGCGCGTCACCGTCGACACGGTTGCCAAGGGGTTTGAGAACGCTCAAGGCTCATAACGCTCAAGGGTCTTAAGGCATGCATGAATCGCAGAAAGCGCAAGGAATCTAGAAACCTTGATGAGCCGTGTCGACTTGCTGACCCGTTCCGACGCCCTGGCGCGTCCCGCGAGCATCGCGGTGCAAGACGTCAGCGTCACCTATCCCAACGGCTTTACGGCGGTGCGCGACGCCTCGTTCGAACTGGGGCCCGGCACGATCTGTGCGCTGGTCGGGGTGAACGGCAGCGGCAAGTCGACCATCTTCAAGGCCATCATGGGCTTCGTCACCCCGTCCGCCGGGCAGGTGCAGCTTTGTGGTCTCCCGGTGGAGAAGGCGGTCTCGAAGAACATCATCGCCTATGTGCCGCAAAGCGAGGACGTCGACTGGAACTTTCCGGTCCTGGTCGAAGACGTCGTGATGATGGGCCGCTACGGTCACATGAATCTGTTCCGCATTCCGTCCAAGACGGATCGGCGCAAGGTCGACGAGGCCCTGGAGCGCGTGAACATGACCGCTTATCGGACGCGGCAGATCGGCGAGCTTTCGGGCGGACAGAAGAAGCGCGTGTTCCTGGCACGCGCCTTGGCCCAAGAGGGCCGCATCATTGTGCTCGACGAGCACTTCACCGGCATCGACGTGACGACGGAGTCCGCGATCATCAATCTGCTGCGCGAGTTGCGCGACGCCGGGCATCTCATTCTCGTCTCGACACACAATCTCGGGAGCGTGCCGACGTTCTGCGACCAGGTCGTCTTGCTCAATCGTACGGTGCTTGCCGCCGGGCCGACCGCCGAGACGTTCACGCAGGAAAACCTGGAGCGCACCTTCGGCGGTGTGCTGCGCAATTTCGAGCTCAGCGGGCAGGCCCTGCACGAGGACGACGACGCCCGT
>JARRPE010000314.1:0-2331 GCA_037383205.1 Methyloceanibacter sp. | reverse complement strand
CAAGATCGGTGCTCTGTGTACGTCGTGGACTCCGGCGCCGCCGGTCCCGGCGCACCTCGCCCCGGCGCTCGCCAGTGCGTGTGCGGACAAGCCCTTCTATGGCGCTAGCCCCAAGAAGAAGCGCATGGATCCGCCGCGTGCCCTCTTGGGGTGAGAAGCGGACGGGACGGATATGCGTGTCCGTGATGGGGATCGCCTCGATGGCCCCGACTACCCAAGCATCGTCCGCCTTGGCCAGATGCACCTTTGCCATGAGGCCGTAGTCGCGGCAGATGCCGAAGCGTTTCATCTCCGCCGTACCCGGATGCAGGAAATTGCCGAGCCCATAAAAGATGAGCGAATTCCCTACGCGTTCGACACCTTGCGCCACGTGCGGGTGATGGCCGACGATCAGATCGATACCTTTCTCGCGCGCGGCGAAGTCCCGCCAATCGTCGATCTGGCGCTTGTCGGGCACGACGCGCCCCTCGAGCCCGTAATGGACCGACAGGATGCGATAGTCGGCCGGAATCTCGCGTAGCCGGTTGACCACGATCTCGAAATCTCCCCGGCGCCGGTAAGCCGCCTGTCCGGGCTTGTCGTCTGCGGCCCGATGTTCGGCCCTCTGACCCGTGATGATTCCCGTTGCCGCGAAGCCGAGCGTCATGCCGTCGATATCGAGACATCCCGGCCGCGTGGCTTCTTCGAAGTCTGCGCCAAGACCGGCATAGGCGATTCTGTTGCCGTCGCTTCGTGCCGCGTTCGCCATGGCGACGTGATAGAGCGTCTCCTCCGCGCCGGTCGGCCCGTAGTCCATGGAATGGTTGTTCGCGAGCGAGAACAGGTTGAAACCTGCGCCGATGAGCGCGTTGAGCCCCTCGGGGTGGCTGCGGAAATTGTAGGGTGCGGTCTGCCCCTTCATATCGGGCTGCACGTCGTTGCGGTCGGTCACCACGGTTTCGAGATTGAGGAACGCGAGGTCGCCGTCCATCTCGCCGGCGATGCCGCTGAGGCTCTCTTCAAAGGTGAGACTGCGCCGGTCTTTCTTGAAACCTTTCGCGTCGACCGGCGCTCCCTTGGGATTGAACCCGGTGTCGCCCGCCAGAATGAGGGTGAGCTGCGACGGCCCCTTCGCGCCCGGTGTGCTGGCCACCGAGGGGGCGGCGCCGATCGCAGCTGTGTATTCGGTGCTCGCGCAGTCGCCGATGCGCATCTCGGCACGCGCTTGGCCGG
Organism: Methyloceanibacter sp.; assembly: GCA_037383205.1. Classification (GTDB taxonomy): domain Bacteria; phylum Pseudomonadota; class Alphaproteobacteria; order Rhizobiales; family Methyloligellaceae; genus Methyloceanibacter. The sequence continues at coordinate 1,119 of JARRPE010000314.1, read as the reverse complement.
CAAGTCCGACGCCGGCCAGGAGCAGGGCTGTCGTGCAAGCAAGGAAGCGCATCCGCTCGTGACCCCTCAAGCGGTGGGTTCGAGTTCGGCTTGCGGCCGAATCGGTTCGGTGTCGAATCCTAGATTATGGTCGCGCGCGAAGTGAACCATGGCTCGTTCCGCCAGCGCACTGATGGTCAGGAGCGGGTTGCAGCCCAGCGACCGCGGCATGACCGACCCGTCGCAGACATACAGACCCGCGTGGGTCTCGTCGCCGCGAGGCCCCGCGAACACCTGACACTTGTGATTGACCGTGCCGCTCTCGGCCGTCTCGCCCATGCCGCAGCCGCCAAGCGGATGCGCGGTCGCAGGCTTTGAGCCCATATTGGTGGCGGCGAGCGGGTTCTTGATGTAGCGCCCGCCGACGAACTCCGCGGCCCGCGTCAGCGCGGCGTCGACGCGGGCATAGACCTCTTGGCTGGCGGCGTCCGGCCAGTCGACCGCGATCGCATCGTCCTTGAGCACAAGGCGTCCTTCGGCGTCGTCGTGGGACACGCAGAAGAAGCTCTGAAGATGCGACAGGGGCCCCTTGTAGACGCCCTTGATCAGGCTTTGGGCCGCGCCAAGCAGCCTCCCGCCCGCAATGAAGAACACCGGCAGGAGCGGCGCCACGGAGGACGGCATCGTGCCTTCCTGGATGATCATGCTGGCGTTGAGATCCTCGTCCGGCAATTCGATCTGGCCGGCCACGGACGTCCCGACAGGATCCTCGGTGAACTTGGGCGGCTCTCCCACACCGACCGCGTTTGCGCGGTTCTTCCCGCCCAAGGCAAAAGCGATGATGTCGCCATTGGCCGAGAACCCCATGCCGAGCCGATCGGATGTGCCGAGCCCCCGCTCGCGCGAGCGCAGCAAGATCTCGGTGGAACCCAAGGTCCCTGCCCCGAGGAACACCGTCGTCGCATCGACGGAGGATGCATCGCCCGCATCGCCGGTCGATAAGAAATGCACGCGCCAGCCGCCGCTCAGCTTCTCGACATGGCTCACGGAAAGCTCGGTGAAGATCTCGGCGCCATGGGTCTTGGCATCGGCCAGATAGGTAACGGCGACGGAGTTCTTTGCACCCACATTGCAGCCCGA
>JARRPE010000313.1:0-4211 GCA_037383205.1 Methyloceanibacter sp. | reverse complement strand
GCGGGGACTAAAGCCGGGCGGAACTTCGGTTCCGTCCGGTTTTATTTTGTCAGTTTCATTGCGTCACTTTCCCTTGTCGGCGGCAGGTAACCAGGGCCGCATGCGCGCGGATTCTCACTGCTATGCAAGGGGATAAACTGATGAAACTTTTAAGGTTTGCCGCCGTCATACCGTTCGCTGCCATCGTGCTTGCGTCTATGCCCGCCCACGCGACGCCCAAATAGGCGTGCGCCGTGCATGAGGTCTTCGAGTGCATCGCCGTTTCGGGTTGCAAGCGCATCACGCACGAGACTGCGGGCATCCCGCCGATGCTCACGCTCAACGTCAAAGAGAAGAACCTGTTCTCAGGGCTCTTCGGCGGTGGCGCTCTGTTGGAGAAGTGTAACGTCTACGATGACGAGAAGGTTTTGATCATGGGCGGTCGCAAGGGTCTGCAGATCTGGTCTGCGGTGGTCGAAAAGCCGTCCGGCAACATGTCCGGAACAATCGCGCAGGCCGGCCGGGCCTTCACGCAGTTCGGGACGTGCGTCGAAGTCAAGCAAGCAAGCCCACTAGGCAAAGAAGACGAGCCATTTTTTGCGCCGCGGATGCGGCGTGTTGAAGGGGCCGGGGAGCGACAGCATCCCCGGCCTTTTCTCTACATGGCGGTCTAGTAGTAGCAATTACGGCTCGTCGCGATAGTGGTCATGCCGAGTCACGCGCCGCTCGCGCCGCTTCATCAAATAGACGAGCGCGAAGATCCCGATCGCGAGCAGGAGTAATCCGCCTGCCCAGGCCAGCGGCCCGCCATAGTCATAGATGATCCAAATTCCGATCGCAGGCGTCACGCTCGCGGCCGCGATATCGGAGAGATCCATATCGTATCGCCACCATGCGAACAGGGCGCCGACGGCAAGCAATGCCAGTACTACGATCAGGAGAATTTCAAGCATCGGCCGATCCCAAACAACATAGCATCTGGATAGCACAGTTTTCTGATGGAGCCGACGCGCGGGACCAGATTATGGCCGGGCAATCTGCGACTGCTAGAGCCCTTGCTCGATGGCCTTAAGAACGGAGTAGCGCAGCCTGCCGCCGCCCTTGAGGGCGATGACAAAGCGTACGCGGCCATGGTTTGCCGTGTCAGCGTAGCCGGCAAGTGTCCGGATGCCCGACATGGTGCCGGTCTTGTTCGTGCCGCCGTCGCGACCTTGCATCAGTTCGGCGTAGGTCACGAATAGGTCGAGCACCTTGGCGAGACCCTGTGCCGTGAAGCGGTTGCCACGGCTGAGGCCAGAGCCTTCCTCCATATAGATGTCGTCTTGTAGTCCGTGATGAGCCAGCATCTCGTTCGCCACTTTGAGAGATTTTTCCAGGCTCACAGGACCGCCATAGCGCGCCGCGCCGATCTCCAGGAAAACTTGGTTGGCGATGTAGTTGTTGGAGCCGATCAGCAGCAAATTGATGATGGCCGCGAGTGTCCGCGATTGCAGGTGCACGTAAACCGGCTGGAGGCCCGGCGGTACCGGTCCGATTGTGATGTCGCCCTCCACCTTGCCCCCCGCCTGTTCGATAAACGCTTCGAGAAGTTCGCCCGCATAGAGCAGGCTGAGATCGGGGTCTTTCGCAAGGCTGATGCGCCCGCGTCCTTTCGGGCCCCGCGCCTTGAACTGGCTGATGGCCAGCGGCGTGATCGGTGTTTGCTTCTCGCCGGAAACGACGGTGTTGCCGCGGCGCACGCCATTGATCGTGTTGAAATTCACCGCCAGCGCGGAGTTCAACGCATTGTAGGAGCGGCTATTGTTCTCAATCCCAGGGATCTCGACCTTCTCGGGGTAGTAGCTGGGATCAAGAACCATGCCGGTGATCGGCTCAGTGCCGATCGCTTCGACAAGTGCCGGCGCGAGCAGGGCGAGTTCCTCCGAGACGAGCATGGGATCGCCGCCGCCGCGCACATACAGCACGCGGTTCTCATCCAGGTAAAAGTATGTCTTGAAGCGATAGTCCGGGCCAAGGACCTCCATCGCCAGCCACGCCGTCACCACTTTTGCGACCGACGCCGGAACGAACGGCTTGTCGGCATTCTGATTGATGAGCACGTTGCCCTGTTCGTCGATCACGTAAACGATGCCGTTGGGCGCGAGGGCTCTGACGCGCTCCTTGGCGCCGGCGAACGCAGCGGTGGCAAATCCTTGGGCCGAGCGTTTGCATGACCGCCGGCGTAGAAGTCTTGTTTTGACTATGAAGCGCTGCCTTTCATCGTGGCGCGCGCGTCGCCGATATGCGCCAGCGACAGACGCGCGAGCGCGGCATGGCGCACGCTTGCAAGCCAGAGCATGCCATCGGATTCGGCGACGGCGGTTGCGAAGGAAAAACGAGGATGCCTTGTGCGGATGTCATGGACGAGCCGTCCATTAAGATCGTAGGCCTGCACCCAGACAACGCGCCGTGGACGTGGCTGCAAGGCGCGCGGGAGTCGTAACGCAATGGACCGCAGGATCGGCCGCCGCGGCAGTAGGAAATCCAGCAAGGCCATGCGCGGTGCCGGCAGCGCTACCCACAACAGTCCCTTGTGCGACAGGCTGAGATTGTCGGGAAAGCCGGGCAGGCCGATGACGAAGTCGCCCCACGTCCCGGCGTTCGGCCCTTTCAGCCAATACCGGCGGATCCGGTAACCAAGCGTTTCAGAGACAAACAGACAGGACTCATCGGGCGCGAGCGCAAGTCCGTTCGCGAAAGCGAGATTTTGGCCGAGCACCGTGATGCCGCCATTAGAATGTATACGGATCAATCGGCCCGAGGTCGCGTGCGCGATTGCATCCGCCTCGTAGTCGTCCCACGTCGCGGTCTCCGACGACGTGGTGACGTAGATGCTCCCGTCTTCCGACCGGACAACGTTGCTGCAAAAACGCAAAGGCGCGCCGTCGATCTCGTCCAGCATGATCGTGATGCGGCCATTCGAGGGATCGAGGCGCAGCAGGCCCCTATCGTGATCGCACACCAGCAACGAGCCGTCCGCACAGGCTTCCAAGCCAAGCGGCCGCCCGCCGGTATTGCCGAGAACGGTCGTTCCGTCCGGCGTCAGCCGCACCAAATCGCCATTGCCGAGGCCCGTGACCACCGCGCCGTCGGGGTCAACGATGACATCCTCGCCTCCCGCGTGAGGGAGTGCGTGCAGCGAGAGCGGCAGAGCGGCGGTCAGATCGCGGAAGCCGTCATCGCGGGGCCGGGGTGGGGGCCTCCAGCGGACCGGTCGGGGTATGCTTCGCAGAGCCATGTTTTGCGATGCCACGATCGGTGCTGCGAGGGAAGGGCGTCGCCGGCATCTGTAGCGCGCCGAGTCATTCGCGCGGCCGGTTAGGACGCTGCGGGATCGGGCACCAGTTCCCGGTAGGCCCGCCAGCTGGCAAGACCGAGCCACGGGACGACGACGATCAGGGCGATGAAGCCGGTCGCCGCCGAGGCGAGCGTCAGCGCGCCGAGGAGCACGGCCCACAGGAGCATCGGCCAGAAATTCTCGGCTACGGCCCGGACGCTGGTGGCAATGGCGGTGAATGCGCCGTTATGGCGATCCAGCAGCATGGGCGCGGCCACGACGACCCCGCAATACGTGAGGAATGCGATCAAACCGCCGGCGATGGTGCCGGTGACGAGCATGGTGTGCCCGTCCGAGGTGTGCAGCGCGAAAGTGACGAAGTCGTCGACCGTCCGGTGCAGCTGATAGGTCGACAGGCCATAGACGATCTGGGCGATGCGTCCCCACAAGAGATAAATCAGCAGCAGGAAGAGACCGAGATAGGCGACATCGCCCCGAACGGCGTCGCGCACATACAGCATTTCGGCGAGCGTCGGCGTCTCGCCGTGTTCGATCTGCCGTCCGGCCTCATACAATCCCATGGCGATCATGGGGGCGACGAACACGAAACCGCAGGTCAACGCCAGAGCCCAGAACTCGGCGTTGGAGACGACAAGCGCATAGGCGATGGTGAAACTCAGCAGGGCGAGGAGAAGGCCATAGGTCAAGCACGGCAGCGGCGCCTTCCAAAGGTCCCGCCAGCCGCCGGCCAGCCACCGGAACGGCGCCTTCCAATCGACAATCGCGATATCCGGCAGTCCCCCTGAACTGTCCAACGGACCCTCCCTCCAAATGTTCTCGGAGATCAACGGCTGTGCAGCCGCTGCCTTCCATGCTGAGACATGCTCGCGAAATGGGGCGTGCGCGACCTTGCGGC
>JARRPE010000312.1:0-4180 GCA_037383205.1 Methyloceanibacter sp. | reverse complement strand
ATATGAAACCCACGCTCCTCGTGATCATCTCATCTACTCCTCTGAAGTGGAGAAAAACTAGAATCATCACTACGCTTACTCAAGCGTGTGCCTTTGACATCAGTCAGCGCGAACGATGTCTGCTTAGGGGCGCAAAGCGGTCCTCGCTGCGGCGCGTTAGGATTTCAGATCATCACCCAAAGTGGACGTCGCTTGCCGACTGCGGTTGAGCAAGCCCTCTGCACAACAAAGTTGCAAGTGATATCTATTGAGCGCATAGTTGAGCTACTGGCACGCCGAACCCGAGGCGCTGCGGCAAAGTCTACCGTGCCGACTACGTGCACGCCCCCTTTCCAACTCAGCACACCAGAGCTCGTAATTTCGTACCAGCCTTCGCAGGCAGGTCCGCTTGCAGTCCGCGACGGCTTTAGCCGAACGTTAGGCTTTGAAGTTGTCGCACAATCAATGAGAAAAATAATGAACTCCAAGCATACAGATACAGCACGCTCCGGAATGATCACGCTTGCCAAAACAGCGTTTGTCGCTGGGGTGCTTGTTGGCTTTGCTCCAGCGGTTGCCATGTCGGCTGCCCTGGAAAAAGAAGGTTCTACTAGCTACACCTCGCACTACGTGTTCCACCCCATGGGAACCGTGGAGCTTCCCGGCGTCGGCAAAGCTACTTCACTGGAAATGGTCGGTACGACTGAGAATACTAAAGGCGAAGCGGCATTCGACAACATGAAGGCGAAGTGCCAAGCCGTCAATGTCGAGACCGGCGGGAAAAAGTGGATCGAAGGTGCCTGTGCGATGAAGGACAACGACGGCGATGTCGTGTTCTCGACCTTTGATACGCGAGACCTCGACGCGGCGCAGCCGGAAATGGATTGTGGCACTCATATCATCACCGGCGGCACGGGTAAGTATAAGGGGATCAGCGGCACCGAGCCATTTGCTTGCGTCGAAGTGGCAACACCAGCAGGTGAGCCGGCTGGTTCGTTTGCGATGGACATCCCGCACAACACAGTGTGGGCAATCCAGTAATAGTATTGGCAACTGGCATCAGCCAGTCCGAGTCCTAAGGAGGACGAAAGCGATGAAGAAAATTCTTCTTATCCTGGGTTTAATGTTGCCGTTCACAGCGTTGCTTGGCAGTCCGGCATTTGCGGAAGCTCGGGTCGAAGCGACCATATTTTCTTATGACGGCGAAGATTTTGTTAGGTCCAAAACGACCCTGATGGAGGACGGACAATCAGCTGCCCAGACAAAACTTGACCATGGTAGCGCTGCCTACAAGGCCTTGGTCAAAAAGCACTCGTATACAGGGCCGACTCGCCTTTTCGGTCATGATTATGCAGGCAACTATGCACCGCTTGTTAGCGGAGATGGTGAGCTGACCGGCGCACTGTTCGTGGGGGTGCCGAAATAATCAACCCCGTGCTTTTGGATCTGGCCCCGACGCGCTCCCTGCGTCGGGGCTTCTTTCTTAGGGACTCTCGACAGTTCCGCTTATGGCACGAAACCGACCTCAATTACGACGCCGAGCACGTCTGGTGAAGAGTGTAAACCAGACTTCGTCTAGATACGGCGTGACGGCAGCTTCTGACCCTAAATGGACATCCGGGTGAGGCTGACAAAGGTTCACTCAGGCTGGAAGGTGAGAGCTTGCGAAAATGAAGGGCGCTCTTGGACTGCGCGGCGTCGCACGCATCCTCAGCTTCAATCGGGCTCGCCGACTTGGACAGGTCCACTTCGAACATTCCAAGCGCGTGCAACACCGGAAGGAAGGTGCTCGACGGCGACGGCCAAGCGCCTCGTCAAATGTCGTTACTCCAGCATATTGATGAATTCTCGAATGCGATGTGTTAATTCGCCTATGTTTTTCTCAACTCGCACAAGATCGTCTTTGTTCCGCGTAATCACTCCTTGTTGTCTCAACCGCAGCTCAGTTCCGAGTGTATCAAGGTCCCGTTGGCATTGTTCGACCAGCACTTTGAGCGTGGCCAATTGGTGTTCATTCGGCTTTACCACCAGGGTCTCCCATTGTGTTCTGTAGGCGCGCTCGTGACCCCGCAGCGGGCCCTCGAACTCTTGCTCTCGCTCATTACTGAGAAGAGCAAATTGGCGCGCGGCCAAGTTAACCTAAGGAATTGACGGAGGATTGAACCACGAAGGGCCTCAACAATTGCGAGCAATAATTACTTCTAGCGCGCATATCTTGTAATTGGCCTCTCTAAGGCCCATGTATGTCTTACTGGCACGCCGGACTCAAGGCGCTGATGGTCAAGGCTACCGTGCCGATGTTTGTAAATCGCTTGCGACGATGACCCCAAAAGGCAACTTTATGAATACCAATGCCCAAGCTGCCGCTGACCAAGCGCGTGCCGAGTATCGTCACACGATGGATCAGCTCGGCAATCTCTGATTCGACACCGCCATTTCAGAGGGCGTGCGCGCCCTTGCCGAGAAGTCCGTGGCGCAGACCCGCGAGGCTTACGACCGCTCTTGGGATGCTTTCGATGCATCAGTGATGACGTTCGAAAGGTCCTTCGCCAGCGCCGGACAAGAAGCTATAGCGTTCAATCGTAAGGTCGTCGACCTCGCCAGACGCAATATCGATGCGAGCTTCGACTTGGCCACGAGCCTGGCGGGCGCCAAGAACCTCACCGACATCGTGGAACGTCAGTCAGCCTATTGGCGCCAGCAGTTCAGCGTATTGACGGCGCAAGCCGAAGAAGTTCGCGCGCTCTCAACGAGGTCAACCGCCGATGCGGCCGAGTCGACCAGGGCACAGTTGGAGCGCGGAGATGGATGAAAAGCGTAGAGTGCATTGAGCTCGGTCCCGCGGGTTCCTACCGCCCCGATTCTTCGAATGAGGTTCCATTTCGATGACACTACGGACAAGCAGCTAGACCGTTACATTCTGTCGATCATTCCGCATAGATGGAGTGGATCGTTTGTTGCCGCCTGCCGACTACCAGGTTGTAACAGAGGACGAGCTGATCGAGAGCATGTCCTTTTTGTCCTACCGTCCGGTGTCGAAGGCCATAGTCTTGCACGGCGAGGCCGGATCCATGGTTGAGATGGTGATCATCGATCCTTGAGACCTTCAGGCGGCACAGGAAGACGATGCGGCAATGTGCGCACGGAAGATAGCGTGCGACTAGCTTTAGCTGGCTCGTGCACCGTGAGTGCAACCTCGCTTCGACGCCGTGACACGTCTGTGCACCCAGTTGCGAACCAAAGCACTAATAGAAGGCTTGCTTTGGATTCGGCCCATGATCGACTAAGTCAATCTTCTGAAAGGTTCAAATCGATGCGCGCTATTTTGCATGCCAAGTTTGGTGATCATCCCGCAAGGCCCTCCCGCCGACCCGACAGCATTCCTCTTACCCAACCAGAATCGCAACTGCGCGATTCCTCCGTTGACGAATTCGAGACCGCGCTGATCAAAGCGCGAGACGCTTGGTGCGGTAGGAGGTCGCACATTTTGCGTAACGCCACTCGCCATAACCTTGGGGCGCAGAGTCGATACAGCGCTTGCAAGGTCGTTGGTCGGCTCAGTGTGTGCATACCACGAAAGGATTGGATGATATGACGTTTGATTACGCCGCGATGGCCGAACTTTATCCAGCCCGGAGCTGCAAGCGCGGTCTTGGGCACATTACCTACAAGCGCTTCGAGGTTGCCGCCGAAGCATTGCGCTTCGCGATCGAAGAGCTTCCGTCTCAGTACCTCTTGGGCACCTACCTTGAGGTCGAAGAGCAAAGGTTCGATGGTCACCAAATTCGCTCGCTATACGAAAGTGCAGGTTACCCGCTGTCTCGCAAAGATGTCGTTTGACCAAACCCTTTGCGCTAACGGGTCCGATGGTCGTGAGTTGGCTCTTGCTGACGACCGTTAGTTTGCCAATTACACTCTCTGGGCGACGAGATTTGCTGACCACCCAACCCGGAGGTGCCATCAGGTCCGCCTTATTGGGCGGCCAATGATAACGTGACTCGCTATTCGTTTGAGAAAGGCGCAGGATCAGTTATCGCTCGCAAAGCGACTTCCGCCTGAATTTGTCTGAGCCGAAATCACCGGTTGGGTACGTCTCTGAGCGTTGTGCGAACCGATATTGCATGAATGCCCAGGATAGGCACCAGGCTCCGCATTGCTCACGACTTTCGCTTCGCATGACTCACGATTCGATCCGTGAGAC
>JARRPE010000311.1:0-3262 GCA_037383205.1 Methyloceanibacter sp. | reverse complement strand
GAGCTCGCCCCACGCCACGTCCTTAAGCATCTGGGAAATCGCCGAAATCACCATCGGGCCGCGCCAAATCATCGGCGTGTCTTCGTCGACCAGGAAGCCCATGGACATAACCTTGAGCCCATGGCGCCGCATCGGGTCGAGCTTGTTTCCGGCGAGTTGCTGCGGTTGACCGCTGAGGCCCATGAGGCGCGGCATGGACGGGCCGTAAATGTCCGCATCGAGAATGCCGACCTTCAAGCCTTGGTCCTTGAGCGCCAGGGCGAAATTGATGGCGGTCGTGGACTTGCCGACGCCCCCCTTGCCGGACGCGACCGCGATGATGTTCCGAATGCCTGGGATCCCGCCCGTTCCTTGCCGTCCGGCCGGCGACGCCGGGGGCGCGCTTCGCGGCGCTGAAGCCGGTGCGGCCTTGGGGGCAGGGTTGCCGGCGCTGGGCGTGGCGACCGGGCTCGAAGACGCCGCGCCCGGTTCCCGATCCGCGGTCAATGTCCCGGCAGCCCTTCGACGATGGTCGCCGCGGCCTGCCGCAGACCTTCGAGCTCCGTGGCCCGCGCCGGGTCCACCGAAATCGCGAAGTAGACCTTGCCCTTATTGATGACGACCTCGGACACAAGGCCGAGCGAGACAATATTGCTGGAGAGATCCGGACCTTTAACGCCCTTCAGCGCTGCCAGGATTTGGTCTTTTGTGAGTGTTTCCGTCATTTTCCGTGTCTTGGTGTCGTACCCTTGGCCGGAATGTAGTGAGGAAGACACCGCAGTGCAAAATTTCCAGCGGTGGTCCGGTAGACGGCGGCGCGCAGGCACGTCCCCGCCCCTCCAAGATCCGAGAGGCCCAGTGGTTGCGCCCAATGGCTGCACGGTCTGCCAGAAATGCTGAGAACGAAAAAGCCCGGCGTTTCCGCCGGGCTTTCGGGCTTGGGGAGAGCCATCGGCCAAGCGGAGCTTGGGTTCGGGTAGGGTGCGCACACCGCCCGGCCGGTAGGATGAACGTCCGGCCTCCGGAAAGGTTCCCGCGCCTGGCACCGATTTCGCCCAAAATCGGCTGTTCAGACCCTCGAAAAGAGACAGTCATCAAGCAATCTTTAACCAGCCCGGACGCATCCTCGTCACCAAGGGCCGCGCCGACAGCGCGACCCGCACACCAGCCAAGCCGATTGGGGGACAGATGAGCGTTGTGGCCGGACGTAACGGGGTGGACTGCGGGGGTCAGTATTCCCCGCAAGACGAGCTAAATCGCCATGTGGATGCCTTCGGGCGGCTGGCCGACTGGGCCCTCGAGAACCAGATTGACGCTCCAGTCTGCACCTTGGTCCTGCGCTCGGCCAAATCGGCACCTGCCCTCGCCCTCGCCCTGGTCCAAGAGGCACTGGCCGCGGCCGGCGTCACGGTCAAGGTGATCCTGACCAAGGTCGACCCCGAGCAAGATCTACATTCCCTGTTTGCCACGCTGTCGGCGCTCATGCCCGGAGACGATCTGGACGCCCATATCCGCTGGGCGCGGAACCCGCGCCTGATGGATGCCCACGAGCAGGCGGTCTACGGACCCGAGCTTTGCTGGACGGGAGATGCCATCCGCCGCGACGCGGACAAGCGGAACCGGCTGGTGCTGTTCGAAGACGCCCCGCAGGCGATCCGGCGCGGCGCCCACGCCTTCCGGGCGCTGTGGGCCGTCTCCGAACCGGTACCCGCCCACCTCCTGAAGGTCCATGCCGCCGGTGACGTCCTCTCGGCGGGCGCCCGCGCAAAGGACACGCCGCAGACGGCGCCTGACCGGCACGTCGAGGGCTGGCCTCTCCTGCGGCACTAGGACACCGCGTTATAATATCGTCATCCTTTGATGCGAGCCGTTCGCCCTTCAACATGGATGACGGAGTTCCCGATGCGCGTTTCCCTTCTGCTGGCTTTGTTGCTGTCGTTGAGCTCGCCCTCGCTCGCGCAGGAGGCGAACGAAGCGACAGGCCCGGTGCTCGGGGACCTTCTCAAGAAGCCTGCTTATTTCAATGCCTGGCAGACCATGCTCCAGGGGGAGCGGACACCAGACTGGCTCGAGGACTATACGCAGACGCTGAATGGGCCTCCGACACCGAGCATTCCCGTTGTCATCGACAATCAGACCTACTCACTGGCCTTCACGTGCAAGCCGAATGAGTGCGAGCAGTTCCAGCTCTTCGTCCTGTTCGCACCCGATGGAAGCAAGGCCTGGGCGCTGGAGGGTTCCCCTCTGACGGGCGTCAACTGGTTCGGTGAGCCGGACGAAAGAATTCGCACCGCCATCACCGCCGCCTTGCAGAAATAATCGGACCAGCCATGACCGGCACGATGGCAGCAATGATCCTGGACGAGGCCCGACAGCCGCTTCGAGCCGCGACGCTGCCGATCCCCAAGCCCGGTCCCGGACAAATTCTGCTCAAAGTGCTTGCTTGCGGGGTCTGCCGCACGGATTTGCATATTTATGACGGCGAGCTCGACCACCCCAAGCTGCCGCTCGTGCTTGGCCACGAGATCGTCGGCCGCGTCGAGGCCCTTGGGCCCGGCACGTCAGGCTTCGAGGTGGGCCTGCGCGTCGGCGTGCCGTGGCTCGGGGTTCACGGGCTATCAGATCGATGGCGGCTACGCCGCTTACACGGTCGCGGACGAGCGCTATTGCTTCGCGATCCCCGACGGCTATTCGGATGCGGAAGCCGCGCCGCTCCTCTGCGCCGGCCTCATCGGCTATCGCTCGTACAAGATGGCGGAGGACGCGCTGCAGGGTGAAACCAAGCGGCTCGGCATCTATGGGTTTGGCGCGGCGGCGCATATCGTGGCGCAGGTCGCGCGCTATCAAGGCTGCTCTGTCTACGCCTTTACGAGCCCCGGCGATGTTGACGCCCAAAATTTCGCCCGATCACTCGGCGCCGTCTGGGCCGGGGGCTCCGACGAAGAGGCGCCCGATGAGTTCGACGCGGCGCTGATCTTCGCCCCTGTGGGTCCGCTCGTGCCCGCCGCCTTGCGGGCTTTGCGCAAAGGAGGTGTCGTCGTGTGCGGCGGAATCCATATGAGCGAGATTCCCGCCTTCTCCTATGACATCCTGTGGGAAGAACGCGAGATCCGCTCGGTCGCCAACCTCACACGGGACGACGCGCGCGCGTTTCTTGCGCTGGCGCCTGAGGTTCCGGTTCGCACAACGGTCGTTCCGATGAAATTGTCGGAGGCAAATGAGGCGTTAAAGCGCTTACGCGAGGGGGCGCTGACCGGCGCCGCCGTCCTCATTCCGTAGACTG
>JARRPE010000310.1:0-2372 GCA_037383205.1 Methyloceanibacter sp. | reverse complement strand
GAAGGACTTGACCACATTGCCATTCGCGCTTCCAGGGCGCGGCATCTGACGCGGCGGCGTGCTGCAGAGTTCGAAATTGCCCGCATCCTCGATCCGCCGGACATCGTTCAGCGAGAGATGACCGCCGATCTGCACACAGGAGCGGCACCACACGACTCCGTAGCGGCCGTAGAGATCGTCCAGTTGCTTCTGATCCAGCCCCGATGGCGGCGGGAGGCACCCGGGCGAGCACGCCCTTGCCGTCACGCTCGACCCATGCGCGGCGCGCAATTTCTCAAGCAGGTCCTCAGGCAGACAATCGATATCGAGACTGGGGCGCTCCTCGGGGGCAGCATCGGCGGTGGCGGATTCGGGAGCGGGCTCCGCGGCCTCGTCGGTCGCAGCTTCCGCGGCGGGAACGTCGGGCGACTGGGTCTCGTCCGCCACCTCCGCGACGGTCGTCGCCGCCACGACAACTGCACCATCTCGCATGCCCGGCGAGGCCGTGGCCGCTGGTGCGAATCCGTTTGCAGCGGCCAGGGCAAACCCCACGAAAAGGTACACGGTCAGCCGAGACCGGCTTTGAAACTTACCCGCCATTGCAATCCTCAACGCGATAATGAGCGGTCCACGCTAGAGCGCGGGGCGTCAGTCTTCAAGGAGTCTTCAGGGCGTGTCGGCTGGATCCGGCCTCGGCGGCAGGGTCTTGAGAAAAGCGGCAATGGCTGCGCGATCGCTTGCCGGCAGGCGGGCCATGTTTTCCTGGACGGGCACCATGGATTCGCCCACCACGTCGAAGTCCGGTGTCGATCCCGTCTCCAGGAAGTATGCGATATCGTCCTCCGTCCAGTCGCCGATGCCATCCGCGCTCGGCGTAATGTTCGGGGCATCGCCGCCGCCCTCCGGACTCTTGGCGCCCGCGAAAGCCTCACTTGCGATGACGCCGCCAAGCGCGTTGCGGGGACTGTGGCACTCGGTGCAATGCCCCGGGCCCATGACCAGGTAACCGCCGCGGTTGACGGCCTCGCTCGCGTGCGAGTCCGGCTCGAACGTCTTCCCGTCCACATAGAGCCGCTGGAACAGTCCAACACCCCGGCGGATATTGTAGGGGAAACGGAGGTCGTTCGGGGGGACCGCGCTGCGCACCGGCGGCAGCGTATCGAGATACGCCTTGAGATCGATGAGATCCTCAAACCGCATGCGCTGGTACGAGGTGTAGGGGAAGGCCGGATACAAATGCACGCCGCCCGGAGCCACCCCACGCTTCATCGCGTTGACGAAATCGAGCGTCGACCAGCGCCCGATGCCGCTCTCCGGATCGGGCGAGATGTTGGGCACGTTGAAGGTACCCACATCCGTCTTGAGACATCGGCCGCCCTCAAGCCGCGTTGCGTCCTCGATATCGAGACTGTCGCACCTCTTGACCGGAACGGCATGGCACTCCGCGCAGCCGCCGGCGATGAACATCATCTTGCCATTGGCGACGTCCGGCGTGTGGTCCGGCAAATCTGACGCGGAAAAGGTCACGGGCATCGTCAGCAGGTAGAACGCCAAGGCGCCTGCCGCGATCAATGCAAGCCCGTAAAGAAGCACCTTCCGCATCATTCATCGCCTCCCGCCGGCAATGTCAGGGCAAAGGCAACGCGCGCCCCGCATCGACGACATCCCATCCGCGCTGCACCGCCGGGCGCGCGGCAATGGCATGGTACCACCGCTTGATGTTCGGATAGCCGGCGACGTCCACGGGCTGGATCGGGTAGCGCGCGATCCAAGGCCAGATCGCGATGTCGGCGATCGAATAGTCCCCTGCCACATACTCGACGTCGCCTAGCCGGGTCTCCAGGACCTTCCACAGGCGGAGTGCCTCTTTCGTGTAGCGCTCCTCGGCATATGCGCTTTTGCCGGGGTGGTAGGAGACGAAGTGGTGAACCTGCCCAAGGAACGGCCCCGCCCCGCCCATCTGCCACATGAGCCATTCAATCGTTCGCCATTTCGCCTCGAACGCCGTGGGCAACAGCATGGCCGACTTCTCGGCGAGATAGAGAAGGATGGCCCCCGACTCCATCAGCCGTAGCCCCGTGTCGTGATCGACAATGGCCGGAATCTTGTTGTTCGGCGAGATTTCGAGGAACGCGGGGTCGAACTGCGCACCCTTCTCGATGTCGATGCGATGGACCCGATAAGGCAATCCTATCTCCTCGAGCATGATCGAGACCTTCTGCCCGTTCGGAGTCATCCATGTGTAGAGGTCGATCACGAGGTCTAAACCTTTGGCGTCTTCAAAAATAAATGCCGAAGTTGGGGGCCGGATTCATCAAGTCTTCATGGCTTCGCCGCCCTATCGCCCGAAACCGGTCGCGTCAAGGTCACAGCGTCCGGGTAGTCAAGCATAC
>JARRPE010000309.1:0-3306 GCA_037383205.1 Methyloceanibacter sp. | reverse complement strand
CGAGGTCATGGCCGAACGTGGTGCCGACACGCTGCGCTACGGACCGTTGAAGCCCGTGGGCCTCACCAACGCGCACAACCCCAATGAGAAGCCCTATGCCGTCATCCAGCTGCGCCAGGACAATGCGCTCGGGACGCTGTGGAACATGGTCGGGTTCCAGACCAAGCTGAAATACGCCGAACAGGTCCGCGTGTTCCGCATGATCCCTGGCCTCGAACGGGCCGAGTTTGCGCGGCTGGGCGGGCTGCACCGTAATACTTTCCTGAACAGCCCCATCGTGCTGGACCAAACCTTGCGCCTCAAGGCACGGCCGAGCTTGCGGTTCGCCGGCCAGGTCACCGGGGTCGAAGGCTATGTGGAGTCGGCCGCGATCGGTCTGATCGCCGGCCGGTTCGCCGCCGCCGATCGGATGGACCGGCCAGTGGCGCCGCCACCGCCGACGACCGCGCTGGGCGCCCTGCTCTCCCACATCACGGGGGGACATTTGAGTGTGGAAAGCGAAAGCGGCAGCCGTAGCTTCCAGCCGATGAACGTGAACTTCGGCCTGTTTCCGCCGATCACCGTGCCACGGCAGCCCAAGACTAAGGAACCCCGCCCGGACGGAAGGCGCCAAACTAAGGCGCTTGCGCGCAAGAATGCGCTGTCGGCCCGCGCCCTTGCTGACTTGGAGACTTGGCTTGGCGCGGCACGCGCGGTCGCCGCGGAGTGAGAGCTATCGCGCGCGCATCAGGCGCCAAAGGCGCGTCAGCGGGTTGATACCCGCAATGTCGTGCAGCGGATCCTTCACCTTGGCGAGCGCCTTGAGATAGGGCTCCACAAGGGCAAGCGGCAGATAGGCCGTTTGTCCGGCTGCGTCGAGACCCGTGCCTTTCATCCCTTCGCCATAGAGGTTGAAGCGCGCTTCTTGGAGCGCGGCACGCGCCTCCTAGGCCCTGGTTCTCGCCCTCGGCGCCGGCGATCTCTGCCGCCAGCGCAAAAAGCCCGCCGGTCGTATCGAAAAGATAGGCGTCCAACGTGCGG
The DNA here is from genome assembly GCA_037383205.1 of Methyloceanibacter sp. Taxonomy (GTDB): domain Bacteria; phylum Pseudomonadota; class Alphaproteobacteria; order Rhizobiales; family Methyloligellaceae; genus Methyloceanibacter. The sequence goes on along the minus strand of JARRPE010000309.1, from coordinate 2,286 downwards.
GTATCCGGCATCACGGTTTCGCCGATGTCGAAGCTGCGCGCATCGATCAGCCCGGCAATCCGTTCCCGCGATAGGCTGCGGCGCGAGAGAACATCACCGAAGGCATCGGCCACGGGATGCCCCGTCGCCTCACCGGCCTCGGCGCGTTCCAGCGCGTCCCGCCACCATTGCAGCCGGATGGCCCCGAGGCTGGGTTCGCTGACCTGCTCGGCAATCCGGGCCAGTTCACCGTTGAGCGCGAAGAGTGCGAAGAGATCGTCTCGCACCGGTGATGGCGCGAACAGCGCGGCGATGGCGCGGTCGGGATCGGCTTTGCGGGCCATCCTTTGGACCGTTGCTGCTCGCTCCCGCTCCTTCACCGCATGGCCTCGAAACTCAAGCGCCCGCCGCCGCCTCTGCCTTGTTCTTGTCTTTGTCGGCTTTGCCCGCGGCCGGGCTGCTGGAAAAAGCCTCGCGCTGCACGCCGAGGATCAGCTGCATGGGCGATGCCACGAAGATCGACGAATAGGCGCCAACCACGATGCCGAAGCACATGGCGACCGCAAACCCGTAGATCGCCTCGCCCCCGAAGAACAGGAAGGGCATCATGGCAAGCAGCGTCGTGACGTGCGTAAGGATCGCGCGCGACAGCATCTCGTTGATCGATCGATCGAGCAGCTGTACCAGCGGCATGCGCTTGTACTTCCGCAGATTTTCGCGGATGCGGTCGAAGATGACGACCTTGTCGTTCAGCGAGTAACCGATGATCGTCAGGATGGCCGCAATACTCGAAACGTTGAACTCGAGCTGCAGGAGCGCGTAGAGCCCGATCGTCGCGGTGACGTCGTGCACCAGCGAGGCAACCGCCGCAACGGCGAACTGCCATTCGAACCGGAACCAGACATAGATCATAATGCCCATCATCGCGACGACGACCGCCAGGGTTCCGCCCGCGATCAATTCGGACGAAATCGTTGGGCCCACGATCTCCGTACGGCGGTAGGTCACGGTGTCTCCAAGCGCCTCCTTCACCTTCGCGATCGAGGCCTGCTGCTCCTCCTCGGTCGGCTGAGAGGCGATGCGGATCAGCACTTCATCCGGCGCGCCGAACTCCTGGATCTGAACCTCGCCGAGGCCGAGATCGCTGATCTTTCCGCGGATTTCGCCGAGACTTGCAGGGTTCTGCTTGGTCTGAACTTCGATCAGCGTGCCGCCCTGGAAGTCGATGCCCATGTTGAGCCCAACCGTCGCGACAAGCACGAGAGGCGCGACCGTGAGAAAGGCGGAAACGAACCAGGAGATGGCACGTTGGCTGACGAAATCGATCGTCGTATCCGCCGGAACGAATTTGATGCCGCGAAACATGCGCAATTCCTCTAAAGCGGGAGTTCTTTGGGCCGCTTCCAGCGAAGCCACGCGGCAACCAACATGCGCGTGACCGTCACGGCGGTGAACATGGATGCAAGAATGCCAATCGTCAGCGTGACCGCGAAGCCACGGATCGGACCGGACCCGAGCCAGAAAAGGACGAGCACCGCGATCAGCGTCGTGACGTTCGAGTCGATGATGGCGATGAGCGCACGCGAATAGCCCGAATCGACGGCGGCGATCGGAGACTTCCCGGCCCTGATCTCCTCGCGAATGCGCTCATTGATAAGCACGTTCGCATCGACGGCGATGCCAATCACCAGCACGATACCCGCGATACCCGGCAGCGTTAGCGTGGCGCCCATGAGCGACAGCACCGCGAAGATCAGCGCGACGTTCACCAGCAGGGCGATGTTGGCGAAGGCGCCAAACAGCCCGTAGGCGGCAAACATGAACAGCACCACCAGGATCATGCCGGCGATGGCGGCCTTCTGGCCGCTGTCGATGGAGTCGGCGCCGAGGCTCGCGCCCACGGTCCGCTCTTCGATCACGGTCAGCTTGGCCGGGAGCGCGCCGGACCGGAGCAGGACGGACAAGTCGTTGGCTTCCTGTACGGTGAAGTTGCCGCTGATCTGGCCGGAGCCGCCCAAAATTGGCTCGCGAATGACGGGCGCCGAGATGACCTTGTTGTCCAGCACGATGGCGAAGGGCAGACCCACATTGTCTTGGGTCGCGCGGCCGAAACGCTTCGCGCCTGCTGCATCGAAGCGGAAATTCACGACCGGCTCACCGTTGCGGGAATCGAAGCCGGGCTGGGAGTCGACGAGATTCTCGCCGCTGACCAAGACCCGCTCCTTGAGCACGTAGGGAATGGGCGGGTCATCTTCCGAGTAGAGAAGCTCGTCGCCCGGCGGGACCTTCTTAGTCAGCGCGATCTCC
>JARRPE010000308.1:0-2391 GCA_037383205.1 Methyloceanibacter sp. | reverse complement strand
GGAAGCCTTGGGCCTCGTCGCAGCCGATACCGCTCACGCTCCAACGGGTCCTCCGTCTCGGTGCCTTCGGCGGTGACGCGTGCGCCCAGCGCATGGCCGAGCTGCGTGACGCTGTCGAGGATGGCATAGGCCTGCAGGCTGTAGTCGGCCATGAACGTCCGGTCGATCTTGATCTGGTGGAACGGAAATTCGCGCAGATGGCCCAGCGAGGCATAACCGGATCCGAAATCGTCCAGCGCCACTTTCACGCCGAGCGCGCGAAGCTGCTCCAAGAGTCTGAAATTTTCCCGGGCGATTCGGCTTCAATCCCTAACGCCGGCCGACGGCACGGGTTAAACTCGGAAGCTGGCCAACGCCGACCCTGCCCCACTCCGACAGCATAGCAGACCTACGAGGAGCTGACATGCCCCATCAGCATACCGACGAAACTTCATTTCGGTTACGCCGGCTTCCCGGCCAACTGCTATTGGCGCTCCTCAACGGCACCGCAATCCTCGTGATCGCCGCGGCGCTACTGGCTCTTGCCGCGACGGCGAAGGTCACGCATCTCGCCGAGAACGTGGCGGCAACCATGACCGACGCCGTCCTGTCGCGGGTCGACGTGAAGCCTGGCCGTGTCATCGCAAAAATCGATAACCTGACGACGGAGATCCGGTCTTTGAGGGACGCCTTGCAACAAGAGAAGGTCGAAAGGCGTGCCGATCTCGATCCGGCCGTCCGCCAGTTGAAAGAGAAGCTCGCCCACCTGGAGAAAGCTATTGAGAACCTTAGCGATGCGCGGTCGAGGCTCGTCAACGAAGCGGCCGCCCAGCTCAGCCTCTCACTCGGCGAGGTGCTCCAGGACTTTGGCTCCTGCAAGCTGGATGCGGCGCGGTCATGAGCGTGGGTGTTGGCCCAGCCCGCCGTCCAGCGAAGCTGGCAGTGTCGGGATCTGATTTTGATTTTCCCACTTGTCTCCGGCGGATTTTGACCCACTCTGCGCGAGTAGAGGGACGAAGGGCCAGGTTTGCTCTTTATCAAGACATTTGCCGCTCCGAAGGCGTTAGGATCATCGCTTCGGATCGCGGAGCCTCACCAAAAGGAGAAGCCATGAGCATCGAAGATCTCAGCCTGGAGGAAGTGGAACGGCGCATTCAAGTCGTGGAAGACAATCTGCGCGAGCTTATGGAGCAGGCAGCAGCCTTCTCGGGTGCCGCAGACGAAGAGCGCAATGCGTCGCGCATCGCCGACCAGCAGGAGAAGCTCGATGCCTTGATGGCCCGGCGCGAGCAGCTGATGGCGAAATCCTAGCCCATTGCCAACAACTCTGGCGGCGGGAAGCACCGGCAGGGCAAGAAACCGCTTTCAAAGTGCCCGAAGAAGAAGATGTGCTGGAAGTGACCGAGACGGAGAAAGGCCCACTAGCGCTTGCCTCCTTTGCTCGAAACGCTACCGCCGGCGGCGGAAGAGCCCGCGCAACGGCCCGCGACGCTCGCGTGTCTCGGTGTAGCCTGTTCCTTCGCCGGCCCCCAAGGTCCGCACAGCAGGCGGCGCGGAACTGGCGGCCCAGTTTCCGGCGGGATCCGAACCGGCGACTACGACCTTCGTGCCCGCCATGCCGTGCTGCTCCACAAGGCTATACAGCGTCGCTGCATTGTTGAGCGAAAGCCGCACACAGCCATGAGACCTTGGTGTCCCCATGCCGGGATGGTTGGAGCCGTGAATAGCGTGGCCACGCGTCGTGAAGAAAATCGAATGAGGCATGCCCGCGCCGTCCCACTCGTCGGAGTAATGCATCCGCTCCATGCGGAAAGCGCTGTAGTTTCCCGTCGGTGTCGAATAGCCGGTCGCGCCGGTGGAGACCGGCCAGCGATAACGCGTCTCGCCATTCACGGAGACCGTCATGGATTGGGTCGGCTTGTCGATCGTGATGAGGATCGCAGCAAATGCTGGGCTCGTCAAAACGGTGAGGATAGCCGCCAGCAGCGCACCCGCCAGCCACTGGCCTCGATCGCGCATTGCCTGTGTCACATCGTGTTCCACAGCACGGCTTTCCCTCTCCTCATGGCACGTCAGCCAGCTACAGCATAGCATGACGCAATCTCGATCTAGTGAGCCCCACGATCCCCTGATCCACACGGGCTCATATAGGGTGGCTTCGCGCCGGCGCAAGGCCGCCGGGCGAACCATGGATTCGATCAACGGGTGATCTGAGAGGGTGCCGATGTCAAGGGTAGAAGTCTCCTATTACTCCGACGTGTTGTGCATTTGGGCCTATGTAACGGAACGGCGCTTGGAGGAACTCGCGCGGCAGTTCGGAGACGAGATCAAGATCGTTCCCCGCTACTGCTCCGTGTTTCCCGATGCCTGGGGAAAAATCCAAGGCAAGGGCGGATTCGAGCACTTCAACAA
>JARRPE010000307.1:0-2397 GCA_037383205.1 Methyloceanibacter sp. | reverse complement strand
TGTGGCTCAGGCGCCAGCACCGACCGGAATCGACCACGTCCCGATGCAGCCGCCGCACCTGACTCTCGGACGTCCTCCGTTGCGCCGACCACAAGCGTTCATCTGAACTTCTGAAAGACACGTGGATCTATCGCCGCAGCGCCAAGCATGCCACCCATCAGGGCTCCCGCAATGCCTGGCGTCGCGACGTCCTGACCCGAGAGAAACAACCCCGGCACCGGCGTCCGCGCATTCAGAGCGTCGGAAAGAAGACGGCGCGGTGTAGTTTCGATCCCGTAGAACCCGCCTTTCTCATGACCGGTGAAAGATGCAGTAGCCAGCGGTGTGCCGAGCTCACAGTGGACGATTAGTGGCTCGAGTCCCGGGAACTTCGTCGCGAAGAACCCCACGAGCCTCGCTTCGACATGCTGCTTGAGCGAGCGCCACTCGTCCGCGCGCGTTTCGGCGCCGCCCGCGGCAAACTCAGCCACATCTGACCAGTCAGCCCAGACGAATGCCTCACCGGTATGTCGGTTTGATGGTCCCGGGTCGTGCATAGGATCTTTGAGCGACGGGAACGAGATGAACATCCAGGGAATCGGGTCGTCGCCGGCAGGTGACCAGATGACGTCGTTCGTATTCCAGCTCTCATAAAACCAGTGGTTTGCGCGCGATGCCCCGTGTCGGGCGATATCGCCCTCGAAGCCGAGGAAAATTTCGAAGTGACACATTGACGGCTTGAACGTGCGAATCTCTCGGGCCCATTCCTGGTGACGAATATCCTTCGGCAGCAGATGTCTGACGGTTCCATCGGCTCCGACAGCCGAGACGATAACAGGCGCACGAAACTCTTCTCCTGAGGTCGTCTGTACACCGACGGCTCTGCCATCTTCGACGACGATCGCACTGACCGGTGTGCGGGCGCGCGCGTCGCCGCCGGCTGCCTCGATCACAGGAACCAGGCCCGCAGCTATTGCCGAGGCCCCGCCGACTGGATATCCGGCCCCTTCGAGGTAGTGGCCCATAACGAGTCCGTGCATACCAAAGCTCGCCTCCGTCGGTTTGCCACCGTAGGTGCCCCATTGTGCCGACAACACTGCGGCCAACCTCGGATCGGTAACGATGTCGTCGATCACCTCCTGGGTTGTGCGGCCGCACCACCGCTGGATCTTTCTTCTGTTCCACCATTGATGGGCTGAACGGAACGGTTCAGGGAGTGCCCGCTCGGTGCTAACGATGCGCATCGCTTCCTCAGCAGCCTGCAATGCTTCGAAATAGGCATCGACCTCCTCAGCATGCTCGGGAAACCGATCCTTAAGCTCCATCTTGTATGCGTCTGCTGGACGTCCAACGGAGATGTCCAGTCCATCGGGGAAGTGAAGCACGTCATAGACGGTGCCGACCGAACGAAACTCGATGGTGCTGCCGCTGAGCCAGTCGAGAATTCGCCCCGCGAACTGATCGTGGCCGAACAAGCCGCAGTAATGGAGGCCAACGTCCCAGGTGAATCCGTCTCTGGAGAATGTGTGGGTGAGTCCGCCGATCGTCTGCGCTTGCTCCAGCAGCAACACTTTATGCTCCAGGCGCGATAAGGCAGCTGCCGTCGTCATACCACCCATACCGGAGCCTATGACAATCACATCAAATGCATTGTCTTCTGTCCTATTCTTCATACCAATGCCTCCAGGTTTATACGGTGACAACGTCACCAGCCCCGAGAATTCTGCATCTCTTTCCGAGCGCCTCTACGTCGCGTTTAAACCTTGCATCATCCGCAACCGCAAACTTCTTCGTCCGGAGAAACCGAAAATGTAGTGAGAGGATGACCAGTTCCGGATCGATCAACTCGACAGCCTGAATTGCGTCGTCGACCTCCATGGTCCAGGTTTTCTTGTCAATACCCCCGATCGGGAGCATTAGCACGGTCGGCTGCAGGCCCTCCCAATCGGCCAGGAACAGTGAGTCACCCAGATTCAGTGGCGATCTATTCCCGATTTTCATCTTGAAAGCCATCGAACCGATGCCAACATGTTCATCCGGGCCGGGCTGCCGCCTGAACGTGAATCCAAGCAGTGGCACGGCGATGGGCCCGCGCTTTGAAAGGAGTGATTTTTCACTGACGTCGCCCATCACGAGTCTCGGCTATTCGCGGAATCCGTCAATTATGGGTTGTACTGACAGCAGCTAGTTAAATGACAAAGGGCCCCGCAAGCAGCTCTTTGTCATCTTGTAGCGTGGGCGTCGCTTGCGCTGCTTCTTCAACCGGAAAGCAGATCCGGCTGGAGTAGATTAGGCTCGCCAGTTCACCTTCCCCGACCAGATGTACGCTTCGGGTCGGGAGCGGACGCTAGTCAGCCGCTGAGGGCAGGCTAGGCGAAGTCAGGTGCGAAAGGGACGGCTTTCGGCCATGAGCAGACG
>JARRPE010000306.1:0-2400 GCA_037383205.1 Methyloceanibacter sp. | reverse complement strand
GAGGTTGCGCGTGTGCCGCGATAGTTTGCTTACAAAGATGTAGAAGTTTCCGGACTCATCGACGATGAAAGGAGCATAGCTTGCCTCCGGGTCACCGGACGGGGCGCGCGTGGCAAGGTGCAGCGTGCGCTGCTCGTTGATTAGCTTGCGTGTCTCGGCGCGGATATCGGTAGAATCTTCCAAGGCGCGTTGTCCTTTACGTTTTTGCCGAGGCGTTGGTGAAATCTCGGTCGGTTAAAGCCAAGTTCGAAATCAATCATGCTCAGGGAGGAAGCCGAGGGCGGAAGCCTAGACTTGGCATCTGGACCCTTGTTTGGTCCCGGCTCAACATCGGCAGTTTTACGACGACAACCTGAGCCCGGATCATTGTTGGCGACCTAAGACAAGGCTTTTACGACGAAAAACTAACCCGGCCGATGAGATGATTTCAGTTGCTCTCTTCTGGTTGCCGGCTAACCATCTTGGCATGACAATGAAGTGGCTTGCTTGTTCGTTTTTGCTCGTTGCTGTTTCGCCCCATACTGCGCTTGGGTTCGATCCCGTTCGTGTCGATCAGGTGAAGTATACGAAGGCCTGCCCCAAGTGTGACCTTTCGGAAGCTGATTTGATTGGAGAGGATCTTCGCGGCGCGAACCTTGAGGGGGCCATTATGACTGGCGTCGATCTGGAAGAAGCGGATCTGCGGCGCGCCAATCTGAAGCGCGTGGACCTATCGCTCTCTTTCTTCTGGGGGTCAAACTCAGAGATTGGACTGCGCGCCAGCGCCGGAGGCGCAAACCTGAAAGGAGCGAATCTTCAAGGAGCCGATCTCGAACAAGCCAATCTCACAGGAGCTGATCTGGAAGGCGCGAACCTGTCCGAGGCAAACCTGTCCGGTGCAAATCTGCAAAGCGCAAATTTGACGGGCACGAACTTGGAAAACGCAGAACTGCATCAGGCTAATCTCTGCCATACGATCATGCCGGACGGGACCCAATCCACAGCTGGCTGCGCCGACTAAAACAGTTCAGGCGAGCGGCTTTTCTGCAATCGACGTCGCTTGGTGCGTCTGGTCAGTGCGAAGCCGCAGCCGATCGCGGCCGACTAGGGAAGGTGTGCCATGCCCGAAGGGCCGGAAATCCGTCGCGCGGCAGATCGGATTGAGCGCGCCGTTGCGGGACGAGTAGCAACCGAGGTGCGCTTCCTTTTTCCCCACCTTAAGCGCTTTGAGGATTGCCTTCGGGGCGACGTCGTAACGACTGTACAAACCTTCGGCAAAGCCATTCTCGTGCAGTTCGCCGGAGGACTGAGCGTCTACACGCATAGCCAGCTTTATGGCCGCTGGTACGTCGTCTCAAAGGGAAAGCTGCCAAGGACGAACCGCAGTCTGCGCCTCGAGATCCACAACGACCAAAAGTCGGCGCTTCTTTACAGCGCCTCGGAGATCGACGTACTCACACCCGACGAGGTCAAACGACACAAGTTCCTTTCAAAGCTGGGGCCGGACGTCCTCGCCAAGGACATTGACGAGGATGCTGTCTTGGCGCGGATAACAGACCCGCAGTTTGCGCGGCGGCAGCTGCACGCAATGCTGCTCGACCAAGGCTTCGTTGCGGGCCTGGGGAACTACCTACGATCGGAGATCCTGTTCGCGGCAAAACTGCACCCCAGCCGCCGCGCGGGTGAGCTCTCGGCAATCGAAGCCGACGCGCTGGCCAACTGCATTCTGCGTGTTTCGCGGCAGGCGTATCGCACGGGCGGCATCACCAATGATCTGGATCGGGTGAAAGTGTTAAAGGCCGACGGCGTGCGACGCGCCCAGTATCGTCACCACGTATTTTCTCGCGGCGGCCGCCGCTGCTGGACGTGCCACACCGAGATCCATCGCGAAGTTCTCGGCGGCCGGAATATCTTCTTCTGTCCAAATTGCCAAACTCGGCCCAAGGGGTCGTCGAGAGGCGCGCAATAATGCGGCTAAGCGCCTCGCCTCTGCGTATCGGAGGCGCGCAGCATCGATAGATAAATCTCCTGTATTTTCTGGCCTGAGAGCGGCTTCCTATCATTCGGCGGTGAGACGAGCATCTGCACCTGCGTGAACTGCCAACTGCCAGCTACGAGAATACGCAGCGACGCCCATAAACCGGAAAACGTCCACCTCTGTGGAAATTCTCCTTCGTCACTCCAGTCGGGCTTTTTTAACATCCGTTTACTCCTCACAGTCGAACACCAAACGAAGTAACGATACAGCCCTAGCCCTCCAAGGGACAGGGTGCGCCGGGACTCTAGGCACGTCAACGCTACCCGCGGTGGCCATGCGCCGCAGTGCCTGCTTCCGGCCGACATAGGGATCGAACCAGTCGCGGCGCCCCGGGACTCTATTCTTGAGCCTTCGAGCCCAGCGCACATCGTTGACCACCAATA
>JARRPE010000305.1:0-2406 GCA_037383205.1 Methyloceanibacter sp. | reverse complement strand
CGAGCTCGACGCGTAGGATGTCGTCGAGGCTGAGGGGCCGGACACCAGTACCTTAGAGGTAGGCAGCTTGGAGACAGGCATTTCGGAAGCAAATGGTTTCGAGGCCGAGCGGGCCATCGTCGAAACGCCGGCGGCGGCCGCGCTGCCTCCTGTGCCGCAGCCCGAGCCGGAACCGGAACCGCAGCCCGTCCAGGACAGCACGCCTGAGCCCGTGCAGGCGCGCACGGCGCAGCGGGCCAACGAGGCCGACCCAAAGCGCGAGCCTGCCGGTTCGCTGGCGGGTCATGTGCTCATGATCGAAGACAACTCGGTCAACCGGCTCCTGATCGGCGCCTATCTCGACGAGTTCGGGTTGACCTTCGACGTCGCGGAAACGGGTGCGGCCGCGCTGATGTGTCTGGCCCAGCGGTCATACGACCTCGTGCTCATGGACACGGTCCTTCCCGACTATCGCGGGCTCCAACTGGCGCAGCGGATCCGGTCGCAAGAATCGGTGTCGGCCCGTGTTCCGATCGTCGCGCTGGCGACGCTTTCGGATACCGAGGACGAGAAGACCTATGTGGACGCGGGCGTGAACGCGTCGGTGGACAAACCCATCCAAGGCCTCGAGCTCTACGCGGCGCTCGTCCCGCTTGTGCCGGCGAAAAAGGAAGCCGCCGAGGACGAGGATTGGACTCCGGTCTACTAGGCTTCGCTCAGCAAGCTGGTCAGCCTGCCCCCGTCAACCGGCTTTGGCGAGTGCGTCGGCGTTCTCATCCACGAGATTGACGATGCCGGTCATGATCTCGTTGAGCTGGAAGTCCTTGGGCGTATAGACGGCGGAGGCGCCACACTGCTTGAGTATGTTGACGTCTTCCTGCGGAATGATGCCGCCGACCACGACGGGCACGTCGTTCATGCCGGCTTCGCGCAGTTTCTGCACCACGTCGCGCACGAGCGAAACGTGCGACCCCGACAGGATCGAAAGGCCAACCACATGCGCCTTGGACTCCTTCGCCTGAGCAACGATTTCGGCGGGCGTCAGACGAATGCCGTCATACACCACTTTCATGCCGACATCGTCGGCGCGCACGGCAATTTGCTCCGCTCCGTTGGAGTGACCGTCGAGGCCCGGCTTGCCGACCACGAATGTCAGTGTGCGGCCTAACTTGCCGGACACTTCACCGACCAGCTCGCGAATTTCCATCATGCGCTCTTCGTCGACATCGTGCTTGGCGCCGATGCCGGTCGGCGCCCTGTACTCGCCGAAGACTTCGCGCAGGACCGCGCCCCACTCGCCGGTGGTGACGCCGGCCTTCGCAGCTTCGATCGAGGGCGGCATGATGTTGCGGCCTTCGCTTGCGGCTTCCTTCAGCTCGGTCAGAGCCTTGTTGACGGCGGCATTGTCGCGGTCCTGGCGCCAGGCCTGAAGTGCGGCGACCTGCTCGAGCTCGACCGACTCGGGGACCGTGAGGATGCCTTCGACACCGGAGTCGAGAGGTGACGGCTCGGTCTCGGTGTAGCGATTGACGCCCACGAGAATCTGGTCGCCCCGTTCGATGTTCGCAATGCGGGCCGCGTTCGAGGCGATCAGGGCCTCCTTCATGTAGTCGATGCTGGCGACCGCGCCGCCCATGGCGTCGAGCTTTGCGAGCTCCGCGCGCGCCTGCTCCTTCAGGTCTTCGACTTTGCGGTCGACCACCTCGGAGCCGTCGAAAATGTCTGCATACTCCAGAAGATCGGTCTCGTAGGCGACGATCTGCTGCAGCCGCAGCGACCATTGCTGATCCCAGGGGCGGGGCAGGCCGAGCGCCTCGTTCCAGGCGGGAAGCTGCACGGCCCGGGCGCGGGCCTTCTTCGACAGCGTCACCGCCAGCATGGACAAGAGAATGCGATAGACGTTGTTTTCGGGCTGCTGTTCGGTCAGGCCGAGCGAGTTCACCTGCACGCCGTAGCGGAAGCGGCGCAGCTTGGGGTCCTCGACGCCGTAGCGCTCGCGGGCGATCTCGTCCCACAGATCGACAAAGGCCCGCATCTTCGAAATCTCGGTGATGAAGCGGACGCCGGCATTGACGAAAAAGCTGATGGCCGCGACGACCTTAGGGAATCGCTCCTCGGGGACTTCGCCAGACTCCTTAACGCGGTACAAAACGGCCTGTGCCGTCGCCAAGGCGAAAGCGAGTTCCTGGGCCGGCGTCGCGCCGGCCTCCTGCAGATGATAGGAGCAGACATTGGTCGGATTCCACTTCGGCACCTCCTGGTTCGTGAAGACGATCACGTCCTTGATGAGCCGAAGCGAAGGATCAGGCGGAAACACATAAGTGCCGCGCGAGAGGTATTCCTTGATGATGTCGTTCTGCACGGTGCCGGTCAGCTTCGCGCGATCCGTGCCTTGCTCGTCCGCGAGCGCTACGGCGTCGAGGACCC
>JARRPE010000304.1:0-2410 GCA_037383205.1 Methyloceanibacter sp. | reverse complement strand
AGTGCAGCTAAAGGCAGGTTTGTCCGCACTGCCGTCACTCAGGCATCCGTCGGGCACCGAAGCCTGACAGAAAGGGTCGGATGACGGCAGAGAGCCCAACTTGTGAATTCACTTATTCTTCTGCGTGCGCGCGCAGCTTCAAAAATGCCGCGTGAGCAAGAAATTTGGTGCCGCTGTGCGGCGGAAGAAACGGTCATTCAGCCAGACCGCAGCGAGAAACAAACGTCGAATTGGGTTGGGGCACGGTTTTCTGAGACAGTTCTGAGCACTATTTTCCGAGCGAAGGAGAATATGACATGGACGACAAGAACAACATGACATCTGGCGCGACGGAGGCCACGGCTCCGGCGTCCCGCGCCCATCACGCTGGCGGCGGCGGGGCCGTGGCCGGTGGGTTTGGTGACCCAGAGAACTCGCTCAGAAGGCGAGATGTGATTGCTTTGGCTTAGTGCCGGCGTAGTCCATGGCAAAAATCGCCTACACGACCATGTCAAAATCCCTCAGGCAGCGAGTCCCGAAATCACCTTGAAAATAATCGCCGAGAGCAAAGCCGCAGCCGGCACGGTGATGACCCAGGCGGCCGCGATCGTCATGACGTGGGACCGTCTGACCAACTTTCTCCTGCGCCGCTCCTCCCGTGCGATCACGACCGGTTCGGGCGCGGTTCGACGCGCCATTGCTACACGTCGTTCAGCATACCATTCGCGGAAAAAGCCAACACCGAACACGCCGCCGACCGCGATGTGAGTGGAACTGACCGGAAGCCCGAGCCAACTAGCGAAGATAACAGTGATCGCGGCAGATAATGCCACGCAGTAGGCGCGCATGGGGTTCAACTTCGTGATTTCGCTTCCGACAACGCGGATGAGACGCGGACCGAAGATGAAAAGCCCGAAGGATATCCCAAACGCCCCAATCAGCATCACCCAAAGCGGGATCGCGAAGGCATCTATGAATTGGCCGCTCTGTGACGCCTGGACAATGGCTGCGAGAGGGCCAACCGCGTTGGCAACATCGTTCGCACCGTGGGCGAAGCTGAGCAGGGCCGCAGAAACGATCAGCGGGATGCCGAACAGGACCTTGAGCGACTTGTTCCGGTTTTCCAGCCCTTCGGATTGCCGCCTGATGACCGGGATCATGGCGCCCCATGTGAGCAACCCCATGCCAACGCCAATCGTCAGAGCCGTACCCAAGTCGATCTTTATTAGGTTCTTCAGACCCTTCATAGAAAGATAGGTCGCGAACGCGCCGGCCATCACGCCGACGAGCACGGGAACCCATGCCCGAGCCGCGGCGATCTTGTCCTCGCGGTATATGATCCGTTCCTTGATGAACCAAAGGAAGCCCGCCGCGATCGCGCCGCCTACCATCGGCGAAATGACCCAGCTTGCTGCGATCATGCCCATCTGGTTCCAGCTTACAGCTGCGAAACCTGCAGCCGCGATGCCTGCACCCATCACTCCCCCGACCACGGAATGCGTCGTCGAGACAGGCGCGCCCACCCATGTCGCGAGGTTTACCCACAAGGCCGAAGACAGGAGCGCGGCCATCATCGCCCAGATGAACACGTTAATCGATCCGAGGCTTTCCGGGGCGATTATGCCTTTCGCGATCGTCGACACCACATCGCCGCCCGCAATCAGCGCGCCTGCAGTTTCACAGATGGCTGCAATCGCGATGGCACCGCCCATGGTCAGAGCATTGGCTCCAACGGCAGGCCCCATGTTGTTTGCGACATCGTTCGCGCCAATGTTGAGAGCCATGTAGGCACCGAATGTGGCCGCCAGAACAATTAGTAGAGGATTGTCAGCCCCACCGAAGGCAATCGCGGCAAACAGGGCCGCCGCGAGAAGAAAGAGGAACGCAATACCCTTTCCGATCAAGGGGCGACCGACAAAAGCCGTTGCCTGCTCAAGCGTGGTGAGCCGCCCGAGGTCCCTGTCGAGGGTCTCGAGGTGGCGTGCTTCAAAGTCTTTATCGGTCATGCGTTACCACACTTCGCATGCAGGGTCTCTACGCTCTTGGTCAAGAGCAATCAATCGGCCGCGGAAAGAAAATCGATGTCAGAAGAACGCGAGAAGCTCTTTCAACTCAGGTTCATCAACCAATTCCGCAGCCTCAGAAGGAGAAACCCACTTTCGCGTCCGCTGATCCGACTCCGGATACTCGCTTGACAGTTCCAGTACCCGCACCGGATAGACAATCGTTGTTACAGGCACGCTCCAATCCCCGGGCAACCCCTTCTCATAATGATAGCTGCCTAGCGGCTTCAGCGACGGTTTCCCGCAACGAACACCTGCCTCTTCCCATGCCTCCTGGAGCGCGGTTGCAGGCGAGTCCAACCCCTCGATCGGCCAGCCTTTCGGTACGATCCAACGCCCGGTTCCGCGGCTCGTGACCAGAAGGATCT
>JARRPE010000303.1:0-3262 GCA_037383205.1 Methyloceanibacter sp. | reverse complement strand
GTCGGCCCCTTCATCTGCGAGCGCTGAAGATCGCCACGGTCGAGCACCTTCAAGGCGTCCAGGAGCTGCGCGCTGAATTCCTCGGACCGGCGGCAATCGTAGCTCAGCGTCGCAAGCGAACGGATGCTGTCCATGTTGCCCATGAAGGCGCCGAAGTCGGTCTCAAGCCCCCAATAGGCGACCAGTACCGGGCCCGGTACGCCGTATTGCTGTTCGATCTTCTTAAAGACAGGCGCGTATTTCTGAAGCCGCGCCCGACCCGAAGCCAAACGGTTCTTGTTCACCATCCGGTTCTGGAAGGTGAGATAGTCTTGCGCGAACACGCCCTGGGCGCGGTCTTTCGCGACGACCCGCGGATCGTAGGTGACACCGTTCAGAGCGCTGTTCACGGTCTGTGGCGAAACGCCTTCGGCAATGGCCCGCTGTTTGAAGCCGGCAAGCCACTTGTTGAAGCCCGCAGGGCCGGGGCATTGCACCGCATCCGCGGAAGACGCGGAACCGAAGAGCACCGCCGCACACAGGCCAGCAAGCGCTGAGAATCGAATGACGCGAGTCAGGGGGTGTTTAGACATGCGCGCCACTGAACCCAGTCGGGCGGCATCCGTCAAGCAAAGAGGAATGGCTTCGAACAGATCGTCGGTGCGCTGTCATAGAGCTGTAAAACAGCCCGACCGCACCGAAGCCGGGTTCGGCGGAAGGGACGGGTGGCGCGTTAAAAAACGCGCCGCCACGTGTGGCTGGGAGTTTGGCGTATGCCGCTGCTAGTCAGTGTGCGGCGGCAGATCCCAGATCCTGATCTTCTCTCGCAATACGTCGATGCGCCGAGAGGCCTCGCTGCGGCTCAAACCTTGCTGGAAGGCACTCGGGTCATGCATCTCGTCGGCCAGTGTCTTGAGGTAGGTTGCCTGTGCCACGGTCATCGGCTCCAAGCCGTTGGCATCCCCAGCCAGATACTGGCTTTCCTGACCGTCACGCCCCCTCTTCTCTTGTTCCATCTTTCAAAGGTCCTCGGCTTTCCCCAGTGGAATCTATTTGTACATAAGAGTGTTACAATGGGGACTAAAAAGGGCAAGCATTAGCTGATGTAAGTCACTGATTTAGGCACAGATTCGGACCGCCTAAACTCGCGCCAGAGCATCGCGAACCTTGGCACGGCTGCAAACGAGACCTTCTCACAAGCGGCCTGCTGTACTGCGCCAGTCCTGCCGGCAAACCGGCTTCGGCGCCATCTGCTGAAAAAGTCAAGCTGTTGGAATGTTTGACAAAAGCGTGGCAGGGGCGTCCGCAAATGGCCCTCCAAAGACCGCGCGGTCGCCAGCTTTCCGCCCTCTTCTTCCATAAATTGCCGTCCTCGCAGAACGAGCACTGCCGACTCGCGAACGATCGAGTCTTCAAGCTCGACCCCTCCCAAGATCAAAGGAGAGAAGAAACGCATGTTGAAAATGCGCGTAGGACTGCTGTTGGTGGGACTTCTTTCGGTGGCGTCCCTGCTGCCGCTCAACACCGCGAACGCCGCCCAGGTGGGTAACGCATCGTGGTACGCCCTCCGCTCGATGACCGCGAGCGGCGAGCGCATGAATCCCACTGCCCTCACCGCCGCCCACCGCACCCTGCCATTCGGCACCAAGGTGCGCGTGAAGAACCTCAACAACGGCCGCTCGGTCGTGGTGCGGATCAATGACCGCGGCCCCTTCACCGGCGGACGAATCATTGATGTATCGAAAGCGGCTGCCGCGAAGCTCGGGATGGTCAGTTCCGGCACCGCGAAAGTCAGCGTGACCCGGTTGAACTAGCCGGCCGGCCCGCTTTCGCGGGGCACGAAGGAAACGGCAGTTACGGAGCGACGCCCGGCCGATGCCGGGCGTCGGTTTCTGCGAAGAAAATTCACTTTCGCGGCGCAAGAAGTTTCCCGACCGTTGCCCAGATGCCATAGGCAAGCGCTGGAAAAGCCTCCATAGTCGGTGTTCGAATGGTATTTCGAGGACGGGGTCTTCGTTCGTGCGTGCATGTGCCGCCCGATGCAAATACTGTGAGGAATCGCAAAACGGGCCTAGACGTGGCCCGGCCTGACCGGAGGCTACCCAAATGCCCACGCTTACGGCGTTCTTCAGAACGCTTCCCCTCGCGACCCTGATCCTCGCGACCTCCTTCGGCCTATCTGTCGAGACGGCCGAGGCCCAGAACAACGCCCGTGGCGAGCGCTCCGGCGGTATTTTGCAGAAGCCCCACCGGGGACCGGCCATCGGCGGCACGTCATGGACCCTCAGCGATGTCTGGGGAGTTCCGGAAATGCCCGAGCCCTCCGTCGAGGCGGTCTTGCGCATGACTGGCAGAGACAACTAGAGTGAGGCGCTTTATTGGGCAGACTGCGAACCAGGGTTGAGGCTGGCCGCTCACGCTCCTAGGGAAGTGACGTGGTTTCTTTTCCCGTTTCCTAGACTTGCCTGTAATTCCGCGCGCGCGCGCGGGGCTTATTGGAGGGGGAAAGGAGCTTCCCATGCGTCAGACCGGTACGGTCAAGTTTTTCAATCACACGCGAGGCTTCGGCTTTATTACGCCGGACGATGGCGGGAAGGATGTGTTCTTGCACATTTCTTCGCTGCAGCGATCCGGCCTGCCGGCACTCGACGAATGGGCACGGGTCTCGTTCGAGACGGAGCCGGACCGCCGGGGCAAAGGGCCCCAGGCCATCAATGTCCAGCTCGACGGCCGCCTCAAAGGCGATCCCTCAACAAGCAATCAGGCGCGAAACAGGCAAGTGAATGGCGGTGCAGGACAGTAGCGTGACGCAAGGCGGGGCGGATCTGGCACCCGAAAATGTTTTGGACGCGCTCGAAAAAGGCCGCGCGGACGCGCTCGCCCGCCTCACCGCCTTTCTGGCCATTCCCAGCATTTCGACTGACCCCGCCTATCACGATGCCTGCCTCGAGGCGGCAGGCTGGTGCGCGGAAACATTGCGCGGCATCGGCTTTGAGGCCAGCGTCGAGCCGACCGACGGCAAGCCCATGGTCGTCGCGCGGCGGCGCGCCAACGATGACGGGCAGCCGCGGGCGCATGTCCTCTTTTACGGACACTACGACGTGCAGCCGCCGGATCCGCTGGAAGCGTGGAACGCCCCGCCGTTCGAAGCGCAGATCGTGGACGACCCAACCCATGGCAAGATCATCGTCGCGCGCGGCGCCTCCGACGACAAAGGCCAGGTCATGACCTTCATCGAGGCCTGCCGTGCATGGGTGGACGCGACCGGTACCTTGCCCGTCGA
>JARRPE010000302.1:0-2430 GCA_037383205.1 Methyloceanibacter sp. | reverse complement strand
GATACGGAAACGACGGGTCTCGACCCCAAAGAGGGGCATCGGATTGTCGAGATCGGCTGCGTGGAGCTGGTCAATTCCATCCCGACGGGCCGGACCTGGCACTGTTATCTGAACCCCGAGCGGGACATGCCCGAGCAGGCCTTCGCCGTGCATGGGCTGTCGACCGAGTTCCTTGGCGACAAGCCTCTTTTCGCGGACAAGGCGGACGAGTTCCTCGACTTCGTCGAGAGCGCCATGCTCGTCATTCACAATGCCAAGTTCGACTTCGGCTTCTTGAATGCGGAGCTCGAGTGGGCCTCCAGGCCGCTCCTGACGTGGGACAGAATTGTGGACACGTTGGCGCTGGCGCGCCGGCGGCATCCCGGCGCGCCGGCAAGCCTCGATGCCCTATGCCGCCGCTATGGCATCGATCTCAGCGGACGCGATCTGCACGGCGCGCTGTTGGACTGCCGTCTGCTCGCCTCCGTTTATGTGGAGCTCGTTGGCGGCAAGCAGGCACGGCTCGAACTCGCCGGCAACGGAGCCCGGCAGGCCGACCCATCCGGCAAGGTCGTGGCGGTGGCCCCGCGGCCGGCGCCGCTTCCCTCCCGGTTGACGGCGGCCGAACGCGACGCGCATCGCGCATTCGTGGGGACGTTGGGCAACGACGCGATCTGGCACCGTTACCGATAAGCTGACCCCTAGCGCCTTGATAGGGCCGGCCAGCTAGTTCGGCTGGCCCATGTCGACCCCGCCGCCTTTGGACAGGTTCTGCGCGTAGAGGCCCCCGAAGTCGATCGGGTCGAGCATCAGCGGCGGAAATCCGCCATCACGGACGATGTCTGCGATCACCCGGCGCAGGAACGGAAACAGCAGGGTGGGGCAATCCACGAAGAGAACCGGCTGCATCATGTTTTCCGGGACATTCTTGATCCGGAACAGTCCGCCATAGTCCAGCTCGACATTATAGATCACGACGTCGTCGCTCTTCGCGTGCGCCTCGAGATGGACGACGGTCTCGTAGATATCTTCGCCGCGCGGGCCCGCATTGACGTTGACGCCGATCTTGAGCTGAGGGTTTTCGCCGGGACCTTGCAGCGTCTGCGGCGCGCCGGGGCTCTCGAAGGAGAGATCCTTGACATATTGTGCGAGCACGTTGAGCTGGGCCTGTGAGCCGCCTTGAGCCTCTTTCGGCCCATCGCCGTTGCCCCCCTTCGGGCTGTTGTCTTTGTCGTTCTTCGCCATTTCATCCTCCCTCGGCGCATATTGCGACCGCTGGCTAACACGGGAGCCGAGCCCCGCGCAATTCGACAAGGTGTCCACACGCCTCAATGGGCGCCCGCCGGACCCTTTGGGGTTGGCGTCGGTAAGGGGAATGACGTAAGTTGACCTTACAACGCAGCCCACTCGATGTGAAAAGTGCGCTGCGGCGGGTTGCGACCGCTAGAAATCCCCGTGGCATGCAACAATATTGAGCCCGAGGCATTGGTCCATTGACCGCGAGGCGTTCCGCATGAACCGGACTGGGGTCCGGAACTGGATGGCAGCAAGACTATGAGTGAAGCTTTCGACATCTATACATTGCTGTTTCTGGTGCTCGCGGTGGTGATCTTCATCAGGCTGCGTAGCGTGCTCGGGCGCAGAACCGGCAACGAGCGGCCGCCCTACGATCCCTATTCCAGCCCGGAGCCGAAACAGGGCACCCCCGAAGGCACCGTGGTGGCGCTGCCCCGCGGCCGCAACGCCGATACGCCGGGGCCTGCCGAGGTTGGGCCCTCGGCCGAGGATATCGAGGAGCGCTTGGAGCGGTATGCCAAGGCGGACAGCCCGCTCGGGAAATCGCTTGCCGCACTCATCAAGGCCGACCCCGGCTTCGATCCGGCGCAGTTCTTGGACGGGGCCAAGATGGCTTACGAGATGATCGTCGCGGCTTTCGCCGAAGGCGACGAGAAGACGCTGAAGCAGCTTCTGGGCGACGACGTCCTGGACGGCTTCTCGCGTGCGATCGCCGAGCGCGACGAACGCGGCGAAACCCACCACACGACATTGGTCGGGATCGACAAGGCCGATATGATCGAAGCCGAGCTCAAAGACAAACAGGCCTTCGTCACCGTCAAGTTCGTGAGTGAACTGATCTCGGTCACCCGCAATGCGGAGGGTGAGGTCATCGACGGCGATCCGAAGAAGGTCCGTGAGGTCACCGATATCTGGACCTTCGCCCGCGACACCGACTCCCGCAATCCGAACTGGAAGCTCGTGGCCACCGAGGCGGCGAACTAGCAGCGGGTCGTTGACCGGCTCCGTTTACGCAATCCCTTGTCAGTTTGACCGCCTCGACGGCTGGGCGGAGGACGATCACGCCGCCGCGCTGCACGCCCTTGCGAACGCGGCGACACGCGAAGACATTGAGGGCCTGCACGAAGCCGACGCGCGTGCCTATTTCGAGTCCCG
>JARRPE010000301.1:0-2436 GCA_037383205.1 Methyloceanibacter sp. | reverse complement strand
CCTAAGCCGTGAGCTGAATGAATTCTATTCAAACGAATAGTTGCGCGAAATGCATCTATTCGTTGCTGCGCGAAGCAGGTAATGCATGGCCGCTTTGGGTCGGAAGCAGACCTGAGGTTGAAAGGGCCTCTCTCTCGCGACAGTGAAACCCTATCGTACCCATTCGGAGCAAAAGAAGATGAGCGCGGAAAGGCCGGCAGCGGACGGCACGGTCACGACCCAGGCGGCTACGATGCCGATGAAGTGGGACCGCCGAACGAGCTTGCGTCGCCTCAATTCGTCCGGCTGCAATGCCTGGGCTCGACCCTTCGAGCGCTGCCGATGCGTCCTGATATACTCCAGCCTCCGACGGCTGCGTGCCGTGTACTGCTCACGAAAGAACCCAACGCCAAACACAGCGCCGACAACGATGTGTGTTGTCGATACCGGGAGGCCGAGCTGCGATGCGACCAGAACCGTAAGGGCAGCCGACAGAGCGACGCAAAATGCGCGCATCGGGTTCATCTTGGTGATTTGATTGCCGACAATCCGGACGATGCGGGGTCCGAAAAGGAATAGGCCGAGGCTGATGCCAAAACCCCCAATCACCAATACCCAGATGGGCACTCCCACCTCGCGAGATAGCTCGCCCGTCGTGGCGCTGCTGACGATTGCCGCCAGAGGGCCGACCGCGTTTGCGACATCGTTGGAGCCATGCGCGAAAGAGAGCAGCGCCGCCGAACAGATCAACGGCAAATGGAATAGTTTGCGTAAGCTCTGATTGCGGTTCTCCATGCCCGCCGACTGTCTTCGCACCCATGGCTTGGCGGCGAAATACGTGACGACGTAGATGAGGATGGCGATTGATATGGTCGCTGGGAAGCCCGGTCTCCAAACGTGTTTCAGGCCTTTGACGAGGAGATACGCGCCGAAAGCCGCCGACATGATCCCGACCAGCACCGGCACCCATCGCTGCGCGGCTGCGATCTTGTCTTCTTGATAGATCAGCCTGATTTTGATGAAGGCTAGGAAGGCCGCCGCGATTAGGCCGCCGATCAAGGGAGACGTAAGCCAACTCGCAGCGATGGACGCCATCACAAACCAATCGACAGCTTCAACGCCAACCGCCGCGAGCCCCGCGCCAAGAACGCCGCCGACAATCGAATGTGTCGTGGATACGGGTGCGCCCAAATAGGTGGCGAGATGGACCCATAGCGCCGACGCCAACAGCGCGGACATCATAATCCACACGAAGACGTCGCTGCTGGGCACGAGCGAAGGGTCGATGATACCTTTCGAGATCGTTTTCACGACGCTTCCGCCGTCGATCAGGGCGCCAGCGAACTCGAAGACCGCCGCGATCACGAGAGCCCCGAACATGGTGAGCGCGCGAGCGCCGACTGCGGGGCCAACGTTGTTGGCAACATCGTTGGCGCCTATCGTCAGCGCCATATAGCCCCCGATGATTGCCGCAGCGATAATGATTATGCTGCTCTGCGCCGCTCCGACCTGCAGGCTGGCCACCACACCCGCAGCGGCGAGAAACAGGGCTGCAAGTCCGACCGAAGGCCAAGCACGCGACACTGTACGAGTCGCTTCCTCCAATCGCTCAATTTTCTTGAGATCTTTGTCGATAGAGGGCTTTGTAATTGCTCTCTGTCCGACCACTGACGTCTTGTCCCCCGGCGCAGACATATCCCGTGTGCCCCCCCAATGCTTTTATGTCAGGTCATAGGAAGATTCCGCTGCACTCACAAGGTGGGGCGAAGCGCAGCTGTTCTAGGAACCGATCTTAAGCAAGTCTCGGATAGCTCAAGGTTGTGTCCGTGCCGTCTATTGCGTGCAGAGCGCGACGCGAAACCGCTGCATGCCTACCGGCAGGGCACGTTCGCCCTGGGTCAGTAGCCGACCAGAGGCTTGAGCGGCTTTATCGTCTGTCAGGGAGAAATCCGACTGTGCATCGCCGGCGCAGGCTGAGTACACCCAAAAAGAAAGCCCCGCAGCCAGCAGCAGGAAGTGCGGCGCGGGACTTACTCCTTGGGCTCACCTCAAACTGTCTCAGAGGGGGCGCGTGGGTATCAAGGTTATTACCCCGACGCACTCACGTTATAGCACGAGCGTCGTTGGCTAGAGGCTGAGAAGCCATCAGGTTGCAGTGCTAACCATCGACAAGTGGGACAACGCAAAAGCCCGGCCTGAGTGGTCACCCAAGCCGGGCCTGCCGCGCCGTGGGCAGTCAGGGTCATAGTTGGACGACACCCCAGCGCGACAGCCCCATGAGCCGCCGCAGGCTCTATCGTGGCTTTGATAGGGATCAATGGCGATTGGAAAAGAAAGCCCCGGCGTTTCCGTCGGGGCTGAGTAGAGACTGTGATGAGGTTGGTGACAGTCCTTCGGAGGGCTTACCGCCACCAGATCCGAACACGTACGAAGCTATCGGCCGTATTGAGAAAAGTC
>JARRPE010000300.1:0-3849 GCA_037383205.1 Methyloceanibacter sp. | reverse complement strand
CCTGTGGAATAAGAAACAGAAAGCGTGGTGGGATGGTCCCAATGATCCAAATCTCCTAGTGATGCGCGTGGATCTCATGCGCGCCGAGATGTGGGACGGCCCGGCCAGTTCGACCGTCTACTTCCGATTCTCGCCGAGGTCCGGCTTCTGTCCGGTCTTGCGTGCCCGCGCGAATTCAAAAGCCGCCACGGTCGAACTGGCCGGGCCGTCCCACATCTCGGCGCGCATGAGATCCACGCGCATCACTAGGAGATTTGGATCATTGGGACCATCCCACCACGCTTTCTGTTTCTTATTCCACAGGCTCCGCGCTCGCTCCGGGTCTTGTTCGACAGACGCTTTCCCGGTCAGGCTCAAATAGACGTTTTCGTCCGAGTGGAAGAAACATAGGCAGACATCGGGGTGCATCTGCGCCTCGTCGTCCTTCAAACCACGACGGTCGGTCAGGAACCAGATGGTCTCGCTTTCGCGATCAGGCCGCGCCTCCATGGGACGCGCTCGCAGGCCTTCCATGGCGTGCGTGGTCAGCATGCAGATACCTGCCTTGCCAACGACGTCCCACACGCGATTTATGGTCTCTTCGACGTCTGCGTTCATACCGCCTCTTGGAATTGCTGTTGAACAAAGAGTGCTGCCTGCAGCGAAGAGGGCGACCCTACGCTGCAGGCGCTCCGTCTTAGTCGTTACACTTATACTTCCAGCGACCGAGCAACCCCTTTTTCCAATAGCAGTGCGGAAACCGCGGCGGTGCCCAGCTGCGCGCGTAACCAGGGACAGGGCCGTAATAGCCCGGGACCCATGAGCAGCGCCGGCCGTCACAGCGCCAAGCGGCTTTCTCGACCACATCGGCTTGAACCGGATTGGTCGTAAGTGCCGTGGCCAGCGGCGCGGCTTCGACGGGTGCTGTATCGCCGCCGAACAGAACGCCGGCGGCGAGAGCGGCGCCTAATAGAAGGGTCTTTTTCATTGTCACCTCCGTGGTTGTTGTGAACTCAAGTGGCAACACATCCGAACGTCAGTTGTTCCGCATGAGCGTGCAGGCACATCCGACCCCTTCCGCATGTTCCGTATGTTCGGAGGAACAATCGCGCAAGCTTCTTGTTTGCCGGACATGAATGAGACGGCCACACGCCGAGGTGGCCGCTCCAACAAGGAGGATGATATGCAACGCAAACTACTCACGACCCTCACACTGGCACTCCCGCTTCTGGTAACGACCTCGCCGGCGGCGCTTGCGGCCTCCGACGAAGCGTCCACCAAAACGGAAGAGTCCAAGGACGCAATGCATTCGAAGGACAGCGCGAAAGACACGAAGGATGCCACGGACACTTCCATGTCCGAGGCCGACGCCAAGAAGACGCAGATGAAGACGGCAAGTGATATCGACTACGTCACGCGTCAGAAGCCGTCGGCCGCGACGTCGTTAATAGGGAGGGCGAGGATCTCGGCGAGATCAACAATGTGATTATCAACGAGAGCGGTGAAGTCGTCGCCATCACGATCGGCGTCGGCGGGTTCCTCGGCCTTGGCGAGAAGGATGTCGGCGTCCCGTTCGATGCCTTGAACTTCGAAACGGCGAAGGAGTTGATGGCGGCGGAGAAGTACGACACCGCCGACAAGAACAAGAAGGAGGACAAGTCCTCGGACGAACAGGACGAAGAGTGGTCGGCTCGCTTCGAGAGCGAGCATTCCAACATCAAGGTCGTGCTCGACGCAACGCGTGAGCAGCTCGAGAACGCTGCCGAGTTTCTATGGCTTGACGAACAGGACGGCAAGCGGGCGAAAGCCGATGACATGAAGGCCACCCGCTAGTCAGCCGATCGAGACTGAAAAGCGTCCAACAAAGGCTCCTGCGTGTAGCGATCAGCGGTGCGCAGGAGCCTTTCCACTCTTTACTAAAGGGGGCAGTTCTTGATCGGAACCGTCATCTTCCGACCTTCGGAATAGAGAAGAACCGAACAGCGATTAGGAATCCGAGCCTGGCGAAAGACAAAGCGTCCGACTCGATTGCTGCGGGTCGCGAGGACCCGGTCCAGCGAAACAAACTGCCGCGGTTCAGTGGTTTTTCCCCGCACGATCAATAGGCCGCCATCGTAGCGAGCCTTTGCCGACTTGACTTCGGCATGCCCGACATCCCCCGCGCAAAGCGAGCCGGTTACCGCGATAAGAAGCGCGAGTGCTGCGCGTCGGAGAGCAATTGCCGAAATAAAGTATCGATTGGCAGCTTCGATAAACATAGATCACCTCGCTTGAATGGCTGAAGAGAGTTTAAACGCTACGTCGCTGGCGTTCAGGATAAAGCCCGCCGGTACATCTCCGCTCGATCAATAACACCGTGGCTGTCGCCATGTTCCCCGTCGCCTGATTGCGCCCGCGACCGGGCACGGTCAGAACGTCCCCGCTCCAGGCTTGTCGGATGCTATCGGCCGGACCTGGAGCGACGGCTGGCCTTGCGTCGCCGCGCCGGAGCGCTCTTGGCCCGTCTACTCCTGCAGCAGTAGTCCGGGGAAGTGCGAGCTGCAGGACATGACATGGGTGATCGCCTCCCTGTCGTATTCATCGCCTGAGCGATAGGTGTCAAAATAGTCGTTGAGCCGCGTTACGCGCTCAGGCATCGCGTTCACCGCCTGCAAGCCAGCCGAGACGCCATAGTTTGCAAACGCAATGCGGACGTGCGGCAGATAGGGCTCACGGCAGAAATAGCCGTCCTCGATCCACATGCGGTCCAACATGGCCAGCGAACGGCTACGTTGGATCTGGGCCCATGGTTCGTCGGGAAAGAATTGCGTCATCCAGAGCATCATCCCAAGTCCAAGGTCTTGGCTGATAACGAGATCTCCGGCCACTGCGCTGATGAGTTCCTCCATCTCGGCGATTTCCGGCGCCAGTTCGACCTCGTCGAGAAGCCGGTAGGCCACATAGCCATCGAAGGCATCGAGTGCGCCAAAACCGAAACCTGGTTCGGGTCCGCTGAGGTCCTCTCTCATCTTCCAAAAGACGCCGCGCTTCGGCACGACAAACGGTTCATGGATCTCGCGCGCAAGCTTGACCCCTTCCATCCGATAGGCAGGGTCGAAGCGGCTCATCACGTGAAGCGCGTAGAGCCACATGGCCAGATAATGAAAATACTGGCCGTAGCGATCCTGCGCTTCGCCGATGCGAATGCCGCGCTGGCGCCCCAGCACGCGGTTGACGTCGCCGATGACTTGCGCGGCCTCATCGAGATACTTTTGTTGGTGCAGTTCCTCATACAAAGAGGCGAGAAGCACAACGCCGAAGGCATCCGTCCAAAGGTAGCGCAGGCCGTTCGGCCAGATGCGCTCAGCCCGCATCCATGCGAGCTTGTCCAGGACGTAGTCGATCTCTGTTAGTCCCCGCATCGCATGACCTCGTCAGGGAGCGGTTTGCCGCCGACGCAAGCGGGCTGCTTAGGCAGGCTATTTGTGGAGGCACACACGTTTTGGCGCCTTGATTGGCGTCAAAGATGCGTGCTGGGATAGGGTTACAGCTAGCCGATATCGCCTGGACGCCTCTCATGGAAAACGACGCTTTCGATCCCGAGAGCCAAAAAAGACTGGCGCTTTCTCAGCTCCTCGCGCTGGACGCACATGACTGTCTCGAAGGCGATGAGATGCGTCCCTTGCGACTGGCCCTCGAGTTCATGAAGGCGGATCGGGCGCTGATCGACAGGGGAATTGCCTCGACAGTCGTCGTCTTCGGCAGCCACCTGGTCGTTTCGCCGGAGATTGCCGATGCCGCTCTTGCCCGCGCCGAGCAACAGCGCGCCATAACTGCCTGGTATGAAGAGGCTCGCCAGTTCGGGCGAATCGTGTCGGAACGAGGCGGAGC
>JARRPE010000299.1:0-2439 GCA_037383205.1 Methyloceanibacter sp. | reverse complement strand
TGCTCCGGCGGCTCGATGCCGAGAACAGACAGATGAAGCACAAGGTCAGCGATCTCTACCGCCGCTATCATGTAGTCGGGTTCCATACCTATGGTGAGCAGTACAACGCGATGCATCTCAACCAGACCTTCACCGGCGTCGCGATCGGCAGGCACGGGGCCAGCTGATGCGGCGCGATGAGCATGACGAAGCCTTGAACGGTTCCGACGTAGAGGGTCTGGAGCGGCGCGTCGAGAAGCTCGCCAAAATCAATGCCGTCCTAATGGATCGCGTCGAGCGCTCGATGGATCAGCAGGGCAATGCCTTCTCCCTATTCCAGACCGCGATCGGGTTGGATGCAAAAGTGCGCGCGCGCACTGAAGAACTGACCGCGGTTCTGCGCCGCCTCGAATGTTCGAACGAGGCGCTTGTCGAGGCGAAGGACGAGGCCGAACGGGCTAATCTCAGTAAGACTCGCTTTCTGGCGGCCGCAAGCCACGACCTTCTGCAGCCGTTGAACGCGGCCCGACTGACCATATCGGTCCTGAACGATTTGCAGGAAAGCGAAGATGCCCGCCAGTTGGCCGGGCGGGTCGATCAATCCCTGCAAATGATCGAGGATCTGATCAAGACGCTACTCGATATCTCTAAGCTAGATGCGGGCGTCGTGAGACCCGAAATTCAGTCATTTCCGCTGGACGACGTGCTCGACGTGCTCGAGGCCAGCTTCATGCCGCAAGCCGAAGCGAAAGGCTTGAAGCTCAAGGTTCGGCGAGCGGGGCTCCTCGTGCACAGCGATCCCTTGCTCTTGCAGCGGGTCCTTCAGAACCTTGTCTCCAATGCGGTGCGCTACACGGCAACGGGGGGCATTCTGATCGGTGCCCGAAAGCGCGGAGACAGGTGCCTCATCGACGTCGTCGATACGGGCTGCGGCATCTCGGAGGCCGAACTTGAGACGATGTTCGAAGAATTTTACAGGGGCGCCGCCGCCGCCAAGAGCGATCATGCTGGGCTGGGGCTCGGCCTGTCGATCGTGCAGCGCACCGTTCAAGCCCTGGGGCACGACCTCGAAGTGCGGTCGCGGCCGGGAAGTGGTTCGACCTTCCGCCTCACGCTAGATTGTGTCGGCCACGCGACCGAGCCAATTGCGCGAGAGGAGACGGAGCGGGTCAGTCTGGATGTTACGCGCGGCGCCGCTGTAGTCGTCGTCGAGAATGATCCGGACGTTCTGGACGCGACCGTCCGGCTGCTCGGCAGTTGGTCCTGCGCGACTTTAGCTGGCTCGTGTCTTGAGGAGGCCGAGAAGGCCATCGCCGAGCTCGGACGCTCGCCGGATATCGCCCTCGTCGACTATCATCTCGATCACGGTCGAACCGGCGTCGAGGTTGTGCGGGCCTTGCGCGAACGGTTCGGCGCGGATTTTCCGGCGGTCGTGGTCACGGGTGTTTGGAGCCCGGAGGTCGCCGCCGACGTGAACGCGGCCGGGTGCGAATTGCTCCGCAAGCCCACGCGTCCGGCGGAGCTTAGGGCGCTGATGACCCATTTGTTGGGAACGTACGCGGGCCCGAAAACCTAATTGTTGGCCGCGTCTTCGTCGCCGGCGATCGCTTCGAAGTCGAGCTGCGAGGTCTTGATCACGGCCTGGGTCCGGCTCACCACGTTCAGCTTTCGCAGGATCTCCGAGACGTGGGCCTTGATGGTCGTCTCGCTCACCCCAAGCTCGTAGGCGATCTGCTTGTTGAGCTGGCCATGCCGGATGAGTTGAAGCACGCGCATCTGCGCCGGCGTGAGGTTGGCGACGAGGTCCGCGATATCGCTGGCGCGCGATGCGGCGCGTGGACCGTCCGCGTTCTGAGCAAGCTCCGGCGGGACGAAGACCGATCCGTCCAAAACTTCCGATAGACCTTTGGCCAGCGTAGCCTTGTCCACCGATTTTGGAACGAAGCCTGCCGCGCCCAGCCGAATAGCTTCGTGCACAATCTTGGGATCGTCGAGACCGGATACGATCATGATCGGCGTCCTCGGGAACGCCGAACGCAAGAACATGAGACCGTCGAAGCCCGTCGTTCCAGGCAGCGATAGGTCCAGAAGCACGATCTCGATACCTGGATCGTCCCGAAGAACCTCGTGCGCGGCCTCGATGCTGCCGGCTTCGAGAATTTCCGCATCGTCGCGCGAGAACTTTACGGCGCTGCGCAAGGCCTCGCGAAACATAGGGTGATCGTCAACGATCAGTATCTTCGTCATCGTCCGAGACCGTCCAATTGGTAGGCAAATGTAACGGAATGCCGAAAAGGTTGTTTGCCGCAATTCTCAAAAAGTCGTAAGGCCCCTAAGCGGTCAGTCTACGGAATGAGGACGGCGGCGCCGGTCAGCGCCCCCTCGCGTAAGCGCTTTAACGCCTCATTTGCCTCCGACAATTTCATCGGAACGACCGTTGTGCGAACCGGAACCTCAGGC
>JARRPE010000298.1:0-2445 GCA_037383205.1 Methyloceanibacter sp. | reverse complement strand
GGCCCTTACTTGGCGAATGGGTTGGATTGCATCGAGCCGTGGCGATCTTCGCCGGGTTCATCGGTGTGATAGTCGTCATGCATCCAGGCATCGGCGACGTCCATTGGGCGATGCTCTTCACGCTCGGCGCGACGCTCGGCTATTCGCTATTCAACATCGCGACCCGCTACCTTGCGGCGTATGACCCGCCCGCCATTACACAGACCTATACGCCGCTGGTGGGCGTGCTGATCATGACGCCGCCGGGGATCCTTTATTGGCAATGGCCCGATCAGTGGTGGGTATGGCTGCTGTTGGCTTCGCTCGGATTCTGGGGCGGGCTTGGCCACTGGATCATCATCCTGGCCCACCGGCTGGCGCCCGCCAGCGTCCTGGCGCCGTACATCTATCTCGGCCTTATCTGGATGTCCGCTTTCGGCTTCGTGATCTTCGACGACGTGCCGTCGTGGTGGACCATCGGCGGTGCAGCCATCGTCATCCTTGCCGGGCTCTATCTCCTGGCGCGGGAGCGCATGGCAGAGGAACGCGAGCGGAAGCGCGATGCGGCAAGGACCGCCGGCGCCGAGTTCGAGCCGCCGCAATAGGTGCTATTCCGCTCCTTCCCTCGTTGCGTAGCGCCGGCGAACGTCGTCCGCGAAAGCGGCGAATGTGCGTTCGGCTATGGCGGCCCGGGCTCGCGCCATGAGCTCCTGGTAGAACTGGATATTGGCGTAGCTCACCAGCATGGCCCCGAGGATCTCGCCGGCCTTCACGAGGTGGTGCAGATAGGCGCGGCTATACTGGGCGGCGGGACAGGTGCTCTCCGCGTCGAGTGGGCTCAAGTCTTCGGCATATTGCGCATTCCGCAGATTGAGGCGCCCGCTCCAGGTGAAGGCTTGGCCGTGGCGTCCCGAGCGGGTCGGGATCACGCAGTCGAACATGTCGATGCCCCGGGCGACCGCGCCGAGCATATTGAGCGGCGTACCGACACCCATGAGATAGCGCGGCTTGTCGGACGGCAAATGCGGCGTCGTCGCGTCCAGCGTATCGAACATGGCCTGTTGCCCTTCGCCGACGGCAAGGCCGCCGACCGCGTAGCCGGGAAAGCCGATACCGACGAGCGTCTTGGCCGAGTCCTCCCGCATGTCGGGATAGATGCTGCCTTGCACGATCCCGAACAGGGCTTGCCCCGGCGCGCTCATGGTCTCGAACGCGGCTTTCGACCGCTCCGCCCAGCGCATCGAAAGATCCAAAGATGTCCGCGCCTCCTCGCGGCTGCATGGAAACGGCGCGCATTCATCGAGCGCCATCTGAATATCGGAGCCGAGCAGGCACTGCACTTCGATGGCGCGTTCGGGCGTGAGAAAGACTTGCGTCCCATCCAGGTGCGAGTTGAACGTAACGCCGTCCTCCGTGATCTTGCGCAGCTTGGCGAGCGACATCACCTGGTAGCCGCCACTGTCGGTCAAAATCGGCTTGTCCCAATGCATGAAGCTGTGGAGCCCGCCCAGCTTGGCGACCCGCTCCGCGCCGGGGCGCAACATCAGGTGATAGGTGTTGCCCAGAATGATATCCGCGCCCGTGGCCGCCACGTCCTCGATGAACATGGCTTTGACCGTGGCCTGCGTCCCGACCGGCATGAAGGCCGGGGTGCGAATGTCGCCACGCTGGGTGTGGATGACGCCGGTGCGGGCGCCGCCGTCCGTCGCCTTCAGCTCAAACGCGAACGGGACCGTCACATCGGGTCCTTCGGGCTCAGCAGGCAGGCATCGCCATACGAATAGAAGCGGTACCCTTCGCGGATCGCATGGGCGTAGGCCTGCTTCATCGTTTCCAGACCGCTGAATGCGCTGACGAGCATGAAGAGCGTCGACTTCGGCAGGTGGAAATTAGTCAGCAGGCGGTCGATGAAACGGAAACGGTACCCCGGCGTGATGAAGATGTCCGTTTCTCCGTGGAACGGCTTCAACGTACCGAACTCGTCCGATGCGCTTTCCAGGAGGCGCAAGCTTGTCGTTCCGACAGCGACCACCTTGTTTCCGCGCGACTTGACCGCGTTCAGCGCGAAAGCCGTTTCCGTCGAGACGACACCGTACTCTTCATGCATGCGGTGATCGTCCGTGTCATCGGTACGAACCGGCAGGAACGTGCCCGCACCCACATGCAACGTCACGAAGTAGATGACGATGCCGAGCTCTTCGAGAGTCTGGAGCAGTTTCGGCGTGAAGTGCAGTCCCGCCGTCGGCGCCGCCACGGCCCCCTCCTCGCGCGCGAACGTGGTTTGGTAGTCGGTGCGATCCTGGTCATCCGGTGACCGGCGCGCAGCGATATAGGGCGGCAGCGGCATGGCGCCTTGCGCCTCGATAGAATCGTGCAGCGCCGGGCCGCTAAGGTCGAAGGCCAATGTCACCAGACCTTCGTCTCCTTTGGCTTCGACCGTGGCGATCAGGCTGCCGCCTTCGCAAG
>JARRPE010000297.1:0-2452 GCA_037383205.1 Methyloceanibacter sp. | reverse complement strand
CGTTGGCCTGACACAGCTGAGATTCCTCTGGCCGCGATAGCGCTGCGATAGAAAGAGTTTCACAGCGGCGGACATCGACGTTGTCTGCTTCGAGCCGATTGTGTTGAAAAACTTGCGCTTGATCGACGGCCAAATCGCTGATTCACTTTCGATATTGATGGAGGTGGATTGGGATGATGGGACCGAGGCAGGAAGCACAGGCAGCGCTGTTTTACGAGTTCTCGCTTGAGGATCATGTCCCGCAAGGTCATCTGCTTCGATTGATTGATCGGTTCGTCGATCTGAATGGTATCCGCGCGCATGTTGGAGATTTCTACAGCCACACGGGGCGCCCGTCGATCGATCCCGAGTTACTGATCCGTATGCTTCTGGTGGGCTACTGCTTTGGCATCCGGTCAGAACGGCGTCTGTGTGAAGAGGTGCATCTGAACTTGGCGTACCGCTGGTTTTGTCGCCTCGATCTGACCGACCGCATTCCAGATCATTCCACGTTTTCCAAGAACCGCCACGGCCGGTTCCGCGAGAGTGACCTGTTGCGCCATGTGTTTGAGACGACTGTTGCGCGATGCATGAAGGAAGGGCTTGTCGGCGGTCAGGGTTTTGCAGTGGACGCCAGCCTGATCGCGGCCGATGTACACAAGCAGAACTCCAGCAATCCGGACGACTGGGCCGCCCGAGAAACCGATCCCAATGCTGCGCCACGCGCGGTGCGCGAGTATCTCGATACCCTGGACGACGAAGCCTTTGGGGCGGCGACGACGGCCAAACCCAAGTTCACGGCGCATGCTGACCCTGCCAGCCAATGGACGGCGGCACGCAAAGGTCCTGCCTTCTTTGCCTATTCCGATAACTACCTGATCGATACGGATCACGGCATCATTGTTGACGTCGAGGCCAGTCGCTCGAACAAGTCGGCCGAAGTGGGTTCAATGCGCAAGATGATTGATCGAACAAAAGATCGCTTCGGACTGAAGCCGGATTGGGTCGCGGCCGATACGGCATATGGCGCGTCGGAGAACCTCATGTGGCTGACCCTAAAGCGGCAGATCCTGCCGTTTATCCCGGTGTTCGACAAGTCAGAACGTAAGGATGGTACCTGGTCCCGGTCAGACTTTACCTGGGACGGGGACAACGACCGCTATATCTGTCCGGAGGGCATAGAGCTCCGTCACTCCAGGCGATCCTTTTCCGGCCCCGCGCGACCAGCGCCAAAACTGGCGGCGCGCAAGTACCGGGCTTTGAAAGCTGACTGCCTGAACTGTCCGTCCAAGGCCAAATGCTGTCCAAACAGTGATGTGCGCGCAATCAGCCGAGAGAAGTATGAGGCCGCCAGGGATTTTGCGCGACTTTGCGTGAGCTCAGAGTTCAACAGAACCGCTCAGCGGAGGCGAAAGAAAGTCGAGATGCTGTTCGCGCACCTTAAACGCATCCTCGGGCTGGGCCGTCTTCGATTGCGAGGGCCATGCGGCGCACAAGACGAATTCACCCTCGCAGCCGCAGCCCAAAACCTCCGGAAACTGGCAAAACTCAAGCCAATGGTACCTGCCACCGGATAAAAAGGCGGACGAGGCCCAAACTATCGAAACCAGTCAGGCCATTCCCCTGAAATATCCAGCCAAATCCAACCAGTTTTTCAACACAATCGGCTCGAAGCAGACGACGACAAATAGGGACGGTCAGCATAGCATCGCGTGCGCGTATGTCTCGCGCGATGTGGTGGATGGGAGTGGTTTTTTGGAGAAACCACTATGTCCACTTTTAATCTTCCTATGATTGTTCCGTCCAAGGGGAGTTGGAACCACGGCCGTATCATCGGTCAGAAACGACCACTCCTTCCAAAACATGTTTGGGCCATCCGGGCCAGATTGGAGCTGGCAGAAGCTTTCCGAGATCTGGCGCTGTTCAATTTGGCAATCGATAGCAAGTTGCGTGGTTGTGACCTTGTCAGGCTGAAAATTGCGGATGTCTTTGCTGCTGGCACCGTAAAGGAACGTGCTTCAATCCTGCAGAGCAAGACCAGCATGCCGGTTCGTTTCGAGATTACCGCTGGAACAAGAAAATCACTTTCAACCTGGATCAACGATCCTTTGATGGCTGGGCAGGATTATCTATGGCCCGGCCGCTCCCGAAAGGGCCATCATATCTCCACCCGCCAATACGCGAGGCTTTTAAAGGAATGGGTTTTCTCAATTGGCCTTGAACCCACTTCCTACGGCACGCATTCCATGCAGCGGACAAAGGTTGCGCAGATCTACAAAAAGACCGGCAACCTTCGAGCAGTACAACTTCTCCTTGGGCACACCAAGATTGATAGCACAGTGCGCTATCTCGGAGTTGATGTTGAAGACGCGCTGGCGATCGCCGAAAGCGTGGAAATATAAAGAGCAGGGGCCGGCGAAAGCGCCGGCTCAAAGCAATAAAATCACTATTTCTGACTAAAGACTGCCAAATA
>JARRPE010000296.1:0-2468 GCA_037383205.1 Methyloceanibacter sp. | reverse complement strand
CTTCCGCTTCGACGAGTGGGGCGTGGACCTCGCCATCACCGGCTCCCAGAAGGGCATGATGCTTCCGGCCGGTCTCGGCATTGTCTGCGCAAGCCCGAAGGCTTTGGCGCAGATGGAGACCGCCGGCTGCACGCGCGGCTATTTCAACCTCGCGGACCATTTCAAGGCCAATGCGGGCGGTTACTTCCCCTACACGCCGGCTCTGCCGCTGCTCTATGGCTTGCGCGAGTCCCTGGCGATGATGTTCGAGGAGGGGCTCGAGAACGTTTTCGCCCGCCACCGGTATCTTGCCAGCGGAACCCGGGCGGCCGTCGATGCCTGGGGTCTGTCGCTGTGCGCCAAGGAGCCCAAGTGGCAGTCCGACACCGTCAGCGCGATCATGGTGCCGGCCGGCTTCAACGGCGCCGATGTCATTGAGCGGGCGTATCGCCGCTACAATCTCGCGCTGGGTGCGGGGTTGTCGGAGGTTGCCGGGAAGTTGTTCCGCATCGGGCACCTCGGTGATCTGAACGAACTCATGTTGCTTGGCGCTATTTCCGGCGCCGAGATGTCAATGCGCGATGTCGGTATTGAGGTCGAGCCCGGTTCGGGTGTGGCCGCCGCGCAAGAGTATTTCCGCACCGCTCACGGCGCCGCCGATCAGCGCCTGGCCGCGGAGTAAGGGGCCGGGCACTTCATCGAGTAAGCGCAAGGTTCATGGCTAAACGCTACCCGGGGCGGGTCTCGTCCGCACCGGGGAGATATTCACGCCGCGGGCGTTCGATGCCCGCCGCATAAACAGGGGGTTTCAGTGGAACACGAGATCGTCTTCCTCGAGCGCGAGTCTGTCGGCGCCGATGTCCGCAAAGCCAATTTTCCGCACAATTACACGGAGTACCAGTCGACCTGGACTCCCGAGGATATCGTCGACCGCCTGAAAGACGCGACGATCGCGATCATCAACAAGGTCCCGATGCGCGAGGAGGTGCTGAAGCAGCTTCCGAAGCTGAAGTTGATCGCCGTCGCTGCAACCGGCACCGACGTTGTCGACAAGGCGTACTGCAAGGCGAACGGCATCACCGTCGTCAATATTCGCGGCTACGCGTTCAACACGGTGCCGGAGCATGTCCTGGCCCTGATGTTCGCGCTGCGGCGCAATCTCCTCGCCTACATCGAGGACACGAGGAACGGCCGCTGGGCCGAGGTCGATCAGTTCTGCTTCTTCGATCACCCGATCCGCGACATCGCCGACTCGACCATGGGCGTCATCGGTTACGGCGCGATCGGCAAGGCGGTCGCCAAGCGGGCCGAGTGCCTCGGTATGAAGATCCTGCCCTACGACGTCTTCCCGCAGGACGGGCTCGTCGATCTCGAGACGGTGCTGAAAGAAAGCGACGTCATCACGCTCCACTGCCCGCTGACGCCTGAGACGGCGAACATGATCGGCGAGAAGGAGCTGAAGATGATGAAGCCCACGTCGATCCTCATCAACACGGCCCGTGGCGGTCTCGTCGACGAAGCGGCGCTTGCCGAGGCTCTGAAGGCCGGCACGATCGGGGGCGCAGGGTTCGATGTGCTCACCACCGAGCCGCCGAAGGACGGAAACATCCTTCTGGATCTCAAGATGCCGAACTTCATCGTCACGCCGCACGTGGCGTGGGCGAGCCGTGAGGCCATGCAGATCCTGGCTGATCAACTCATGGACAATATCGATGCGTTCGTGGCGGGCAATCCGCAGAACGTCGTCGAGTAACGCGTAAGGGGAAAGCTGCAATGAAGAAACTGCTGTTCTTGTTCGATACCGATCCTGTGCCGAGCATATTCG
Organism: Methyloceanibacter sp.; assembly: GCA_037383205.1. Lineage (GTDB taxonomy): Bacteria > Pseudomonadota > Alphaproteobacteria > Rhizobiales > Methyloligellaceae > Methyloceanibacter. Next base: position 664 of record JARRPE010000296.1, on the reverse strand, counting down.
ATACGGTTGTCGGTTACGACGGCGGCGCGGACAACGTATCCGGTTACGCGGGCGTGACGCCCGACAATGTCGGTGCACTGATCGACGGCTGCATCTACACGCGCGGCGGCAAAGACAAGCAGAACACCGCAATCTTCGTCGGCGGTGGCAACATGGCCAAGGGCGAAGAGCTCTTCGAAACGGTGAAGAAGCACTTCTTCGGCCCGTTCCGCGTTTCCGTGATGCTGGATTCGAACGGCTCCAACACGACGGCCGCCGCGGGCGTGGCCCTGCTGGCCAAGGGGCGTGACCTCAAGGGCAAGAAGGCCGTGGTGCTCGCCGGTACGGGCCCAGTGGGCATGCGCGCCGCCGGCTTTTTCGGCATGGAAGGCTGCGACGTGACGATCACCTCGCGCACCAAGGAACGCGCGGAAGAGGCGGCCAAGGTCATCGAGAAGCGGTTCGGCATCAAGGTTTCGGGCGCCGCGGGCGCGACGGACGAGGAGCGCGCCGAGGCGGTCAAGGACGCCAATATCGTCTACTCGGCTGGCGCGATCGGCGTGCAGCTGCTGCCGAAGTCGGCTTGGGAGAACAACCCCAACATCGAGCTTCTGGCTGATGTGAACGCGCAGCCGCCCATGGGCGTCGAGGGCGTCGACGCCATGGACAAGGGCAAGGACTTGGG
>JARRPE010000295.1:0-2484 GCA_037383205.1 Methyloceanibacter sp. | reverse complement strand
AATGAGTGCCAGAAGGCCGGGGACCTAGGGTCCTTCGATCTCTTCATGCGGATTTTGCGGGAGGAAGAAGAGCACATCGATTTCGTAGAGGAACAGTTCGACCTCATCGAACTAATGGGCGAGCAGCTCTATGTCGCGCGACAAGTCTCATCCGTGGGTGAGGACGATGCCCCGTAGCTACTAGGCAATGCGCCAATCGACGGCTGTTGCTCCGCGGAGCTACAATGATCTCACAGTGTCTGTGCAACCCAATAGCAGCGATGCCTCCTCGGGGAACCGGGTTCTACGCCCGAGCAAGAAGGTGTGGCGGATCGAGCGTTCCTCGCGCGCCGCAGTCCTGATCGATCCCGCGACCTATTTCGGTGCCGTCCGTGCGGCGCTACTGAAGGCCAAACGCCGGGTCTTTATCATCGGATGGGACATTCATAGCCGCACTCGTCTCGTAGGTCCTGCAGGCCACGCCGATGACGGCTACCCAGAGGACTTCGGCGGCTTCCTCTCTGCCCTCGTCAAAAGCAGGCCAGAGCTTGAGGTCAATCTGCTGCTGTGGGACTTTGCTTTGCTCTATGCGGCGGAACGGGAACCGTTTCCCGTCTATTCGCTGCGCTGGAACACGCCGCGGCGCGTAACACTGTGCCTCGATGACGCGGTACCGATTGGCTCCTCGCACCACCAGAAGCTGGTGGTGGTTGACGATGCTATTGCTTTTTCGGGTGGCATCGACATTACCGTTCGGCGCTGGGACACATCCGAACATCGCATCGTTCAGCCGCTGCGATGCGACCCAGCCGGCGAACCCTATGGGCCGTTCCACGATGTGCAGATGCTCGTTGACGGTGACGCGGCGCATGCTCTGGCTGATCTGGCCCGTGCGCGGTGGCAGTCCGCGGCGCGTGAAGTCATTCCTCCGGCCGAGGCTGGTGGTGACCCGTGGCCTGAGCATGTCAGGCCCGACTTCGTCGACGCCGACGCCGGCATCGCACGCACACAGCCGCTTTTCGAGAGGCTGGAGGCGGTGCACGAGGTGCAACAGCTGTTCTGTGATTCGATTGGCGCGGCGGAGAACACGATCTACATCGAGAATCAGTTCCTCAGTTCCATCCCGCTCGCAGCGGCACTGGCCCGGAGGTTGCGCGAACGTCCGCAGCTGGAAGTGGTCATTATCACGCCGGCGAGCCACACGTCCTGGCTTGAGGCAAGCAGCATGCGCAATGGCCGCGTCCGATTCATGCAGGAGCTGCAGCAGCACGACATTGCCGAGCGCGTACGCATCCTCTCTCCTGAGGTGCGCGATGGCAGCCGCGCCATGCACGTCATGGTCCATTCCAAGGTAATGATTGTCGATGACCGCCTGCTTCGCGTCGGCTCTGCCAATCTCAACAACCGCTCCATGGGCACCGATACGGAATGCGACATCGCAATCGAGGCGCGGCGCGCCGATGAGCGCGAGGCGATCGCCGCGATCCGCAACCGCCTGATCAGCGACCACTGCGGCACCCGCTCGGAGACTGTGGTAGCAGCACTGGCTAAAAATCCCTCGCTTGTTGTCCTCACCGACGGACTGGCTTCGAACGGACACGCGCTTCGGCCTATCCATGACGGGCCGGTGAACAGCAACGAATGGGCGGCCTACATGGAAAGCATCGCCGATCCCGAGCGGCCGATTGGGGCAGAAGAATTCGCCAGCACCATACTCGACGCGCGCGTCCAGCGGCGCGGGCTGTCGAACCTTGTCAAGGTATGTCTTGCGGGCCTCGTAGTACTCGCCCTGGTGCTGGCTTGGCACCTGACCCCGCTGTCCGATCTCGCGCGGCCCGAGACGGTTCGTAGCAAGCTGGAGTGGGTTGCCACGGTGCCCTGGGGCCCGCTAGCGGTGCTCGCCATATTTGTCGTCAGGAGCGGTCTGTTGTTTCCAGTCACGGTACTGATCGCAGCAACCGCCGCCGCCTTCGGTCCCTGGCTGGGCTTCGCCTATGCTGTGGCCGGGTCGCTAATCAGCGCGCTCGTCTCGTTCGGCATCGGTGCTCTGATCGGTCGACAGGCGCTGACGGACGTGCTTGGTCCTCGGTTAAACCGTATTAGCCGCAGCGTGCGCAAGAGAGGGGTGTTAGCGGTGGCGGTGGTCCGCCTGGTGCCAATCGCCCCATTCGGCGTCGTAAATCTGGTCGCCGGCGCCAGCCATATTCGGTCTCTGGACTTTGTGCTTGGCACTGCGCTCGGCATGCTGCCCGGCATCTTCGTACTGGCGGCCGTCGGCCACCAAGTCATCGAGGTGCTGATGGATCCAAGCCTAAAATCGCTTTTGTGGCTGGCATTGGCATTGGCGGCGTGGATAACGCTGTCCTTCGGCCTGCAGGCTCTGGTCTCCAAGTATTGGGGCGACTCTTCGTGATCGGGACGTCGCCGACTATCCGATTCATGACCTGGAACATCCATGGCACGATCGGTTTCAATCCCCGCTTTGACTTATCCGAGGTCATCGCC
>JARRPE010000294.1:0-2487 GCA_037383205.1 Methyloceanibacter sp. | reverse complement strand
GGACAGCGACGATGTCGTTCATGCGGGACAGGTCCAGAGACAGCCCGCCAAACGGGGCATTCAAGTGGCCTTCGAGGGAGCTGCCGGCGCCGAAGGGTATCACCGGCAACCGCGCTGCCGCGCAGGCCGCCACGGCCTCGGAAATATCGTCGGTGCTCTCAGCGAATAGGACGGCGTCGGGGGCCTGAACCTTGAGCCAGGTCAGGGTGTTGGCGTGCTGCTCGCGCAAAGCCTCGCTGCGCGAGAAACGATCGCCGAAACGGGCGGAAAACCGCGCAAAAAGGGCCTCCATGACCTCCTTCGAGGCCGGATCGCCAAGGGGCTCGACTGCCGAGACTGTCGCCATACTCCTAGTTTAGACGGAGTTTCTGAACAAATTCAGTCTAGTTCTAACCCTCAAGAGGGCCTGTTACGCCCGGTTTTTTCGCGTTTTTGCGTGCTGAGCTAGTTGCCGCAGGCCGTGGCTCCCGCGGTGCAGACATACGGCACCACGACGCCCTTCCAGCACTGCGCGTAGGTCTTGGACGTGACTACGTCCGGCTTCAACAGCATGTCCGGCGTCACGACCGGCCGCACGGCCTTCCAGAACGGATCGGGCTTCACTTTCCGGGGGCGCAGCGTGACATACTTCCATCCGCGGCGGCGGCGGATTTCCTCTGCCGTCTGGAGGGCATTCCCATAGGCAGCCCGGGCGGCGGCTGCTTTCGAGTCCGCGCTGTTGGTGGCCTTGACGATTTCGCAGCCCGCGTCGGCGGTTTGGACCGCTCCGAAGAACAGCAAAGAAAACCCAAGTGCGGCGAAGCCCGCCTTCCAAACACGAAGCATCCCGACCTCCAAATCATGGCTAACAAGCGGTAGACCCCATTTGCCACCGCTTGTTCCCGCCTGCAAGTGCCGCAGCGCAACATTTTACGGGTGTGGCATTTGGTACGCACACGCCCACGATAAACTTGCTGCCGGAACGCGGTGGACATAGGGGCGCATCGGAGCACGCACCGGCTGTTGTCAGCCCGCGCGGTGCTATAGTCCCTCGTCATGGGCAAGATTCGTACGAGCGCCGCCGAAACAGTCCCCCCTGCGGGCGACGGGTTCGAAGATGCGCCACAGACACCACAAACACCACCACCCGAGACGCTCTCGATCTCGCAGCGCGCGATGCGGCGCGGCGCGGACCGCTATCTGGAGGCGCTCAATCCCGAACAGCGGGAGGCCGTCGAGACGCTGGATGGGCCGCTTCTGGTCCTGGCCGGCGCCGGCACGGGCAAGACCCGGGTTTTGACCACGCGCATCGCGCATCTGCTGCGCTTGGGGCGCGCTCACCCGGGCCAGATCCTCGCCGTCACCTTCACCAACAAGGCGGCGCGCGAAATGAAGCAGCGCGTGAGCGAGCTCATCGGCGGGGCGGTCGAGGGCATGCCATGGCTCGGGACGTTCCACGCCATCGGCGTGAAGATCCTCAGGCGTCATGCGGAACTCGTCGATCTCAAACCGTCCTTCACCGTGCTCGACACGGACGACCAGATCCGGCTGATCAAGCAGCTCCTGGCGGCGGAGAATATCGACGAGAAACGCTGGCCGGCACGCGTGCTCGCCAGCATGATCGATGGCTGGAAAAACCGCGGCTTGCGGCCCGCGCGCGTCCCCGACGGCGAGAGCTACGGCTTCGCCAACGGCAAGGGACGCGATCTGTATACGGCCTATCAGCGGCGGCTGAAGGATTTGAATGCCGTCGACTTCGGCGACCTCCTGATGGAGAACCTGCGGCTGTTCCAAGACCACCCCGACGTGCTGGCCCGGTACCAGCAGCGCTTCCGCTACATGCTGGTCGACGAGTACCAAGACACCAACGTCGCCCAATATCTGTGGCTGCGCCTGCTCGCGCAGCGTGAGGATGGCGAGCCGCAGAATGTGTGCTGCGTCGGCGACGACGACCAATCGATCTATGGCTGGCGCGGCGCGGAGGTGGACAACATCCTCCGCTTCGAGACGGACTTCCCCGGCGCAAAGGTCATCCGGCTCGAGCGCAACTACCGCTCGACGGCGCATATTCTCGGCGCCGCGTCCGGACTGATCGCGCACAACCAAGGACGTCTCGGCAAGACCCTCCATACCGAAGGCGACGACGGCGAGAAGGTCGTGCTGCAAGGATGCTGGGACGACGAGGAAGAAGCGCGCGTCATCGGCGAGGACATCGAGCAGCTCCAGCGTCAGGAGCACGCGCTGAACGAAATCGCCATTCTAGTCCGCGCCTCGTTCCAGATGCGCGCCTTCGAAGACCGCTTTATCACGCTCGGGCTCGAGTACCGCGTCATCGGCGGTCCGCGCTTCTACGAACGCCAGGAAATTCGCGACGCGATCGCCTATCTCGACGTGACGCTGAACCCGTCCAACGATTTGAAATTCGAGCGCATCGTCAACGTGCCGCGGCGGGGTCTTGGCGACGCGACGCTCAAATCGCTGCATCAGCTCGCGCGCGCCAACGAGATC
>JARRPE010000293.1:0-2493 GCA_037383205.1 Methyloceanibacter sp. | reverse complement strand
GAACCAAGGCCTGCTGCGTCTGGTAGACGGAGAACAGCGTGAGATAAGCGCCAATGGCCAGGATGCCGATCAGCAGCAGCAGGAGCGTCAGGGTTGCTTTTTTCATTACTGCTGCCCTCCGGTCTGGATCGAAGGAGCGGACGTCGTAGGAGCCGGCGATTGTGCCGGTTTCCTTTGTAGCTCCGATAGCGGCAGATAGGGCACAACCCCGCCGCCGCCATCCTTGTCGATGATGATCTTGTCGGTCTTGGACAAGACCTCCTGCATCGTGTCGATGAAGATGCGCTGACGCGTCACGTCCGGCGCCTTTTCGTATTCCTGCAACACCTTCTCGAAGCGCTCGGCCTGACCCTTCGCTTCGGCGATGACCTGATCACGATAGCCTTGGGCGTTCTGAAGGATTCGCTCCGCCTCACCACGCGCTTCCGGGACGACCCGATTCGCGTAGGCTTGCGCCTCGTTCTGCAGACGCTCCTCGTCGGCCCGTGCGGCCTGAACGTCGCGGAATGCGTCGATGACCTGAGCCGGCGGATCGACCTTCTGCAGCTGCACCTGCGTAATCTCGATGCCTGCCTCATAGCCGTCGAGCGTGTCTGAATGAGATCCTGCACCTTGCCTTCGGTCTCGGCGCGCGAGGACGTGAGGATCGGCTCGATATCGCTTTGTCCGACGATTTCGCGCATCGCGCTTTCCGACACATCCTTCACCGTGCCTTCGGGATTTTGGATGTTGAAGAGATAGTCGGGGGCGTCGCTTATCTTCCAAACCACGACGAAGTCGATATCGACGATGTTCTCGTCACCCGTGAGCATCAGGCTCTCCTCGGGCACGTCCCGCGCCGACAGCCCGCTGCCTTGAGCGCCGCGCATGCCGATCTCAATCCGGTTGGCGCGCGTCACCTTCGGGAGCAAAACCTCCTCGATCGGATATGGCAGGCGCACATGCAGACCGGGTGGGAGCTGGCGCACATACTCGCCAAACCGCAGCACGATGCCGACCTCATCCGTGTTCACCCGAACGAAGAAACCGAAAAAGCCGATGACAACGGCAACGATCGCAGCCAAGACGCCAGGAAGCAGCCAGCCCCCGCCACCGCCGGGCATGGCTTGGCGCAGCTTGTCTTGGCTTTTGCGCAGAATGTCTTCGAGATCAGGCTGCTGGCCGCCACCGCCGGGACCGCCCGGCCGAGGGCCCCAGGGCCCGTTGTTGCCGCCACCGCCGCTCTGATTGCTCCAAGGCATATTGTTTCTCGTCCTGATTGCTGAGGGGGCTTTCACGCGAAGCCGCCGTAATTGGGCCGCGCCTACTGTAGGGAAACTAGGCGCACCAAATGGCGGAAACGCGACAAGAATCCGAGAGGTTATAGGCCAGGACCCGAGGGCACGCAATCGAAGGCGCGTCTATTCGCTCAAACGCGCTCCAGGATCACGATGCTGAAGTCGTGATCGTCGTTCGGACCCGCCTCGAAGGCTTCCCGCGAAACCTCGCGCCAGCCATCCGGGTCCAGCTCGGGGAACCAGGTATCGGCCTCCGGTGCGGCGTGCACTTCGGTGAGATAGATGCGATCGGCCTGGGGCAAAATCTCGGCAAAGACCGCCTCCCCGCCGATAACCGCGATCTCCTCGGCGCCCTCCTTGGCGGCCCAGGCCCGCGCCTCCTCCAGCCCCGCCGCAAGATCGGGCACCACGACCACGCCGGCAGCGGATACATCCCCATTCCGGGTCATGACAATGTTGAGCCGTCCGTCGAGCACGCGCGGCAGCGACTCGAAGGTTCGGCGCCCCATGACGACCGGCTTGCCCATGGTCACACTGCGAAAGAATTTCATGTCGGACCGCAGACGCCAGGGCAGATCACCGTCAAGGCCGATGGCGCGATTCTCGCCCATGGCGACGACAAGGGCGATGGCCGGCGAACGGCTACCTGAGACCACTCCTTCCGACCGCTGGCTCAAACCGCCACCTCGGCGCGGATCGCCGGATGAGGATCGTAGCCGACGATCTTGAAGTCGTCGTAGACGAAGTCGAACAGCGAGGTCACTTCGGGGTTGATCTCAAGGCGGGGCCGGGGCCGCGGCGAGCGCGAGAGCTGCTCGTCGGCCTGGTCCACGTGATTGAGGTAGAGGTGCACATCGCCGAACGTGTGTACGAAATCGCCGGGCTCCAGACCCGTCACCTGCGCGACCATGTGCGTGAGAAGCGCATAGGATGCGATGTTGAAGGGCACGCCGAGGAAGATGTCGGCGGAGCGCTGGTAGAGCTGGCACGACAGCCGGCCATCGCCGACGTAGAACTGGAAGAGGCAGTGGCAGGGCGGCAGCGCCATGTTCGGAATCTCGCCCACATTCCAGGCGCTGACGATATGACGCCGCGAATCAGCGTTCTGCTTGATGCCCTCGACCAGCGCCGCGATCTGATCGACTTCAGCCCCCGAGCGGGTCGGCCAGGAGCGCCACTGCTTGCCGTAGACCGGCCCGAGATCGCCGTTCTCGTC
>JARRPE010000292.1:0-4076 GCA_037383205.1 Methyloceanibacter sp. | reverse complement strand
GGGAGATCGGACGCCGCGAGTCAGTTGCCAGATCCTGGTGTGAAGTTCCTGCAGAACACGAGATGGCAAACGGGGAGTTCGTTCTGCGCGGCATTGCAGATCGTATCGATAGTCTGAACGGAGGCAAGGTAGCGGTAATCGACTACAAAACAGGCAATTATCCAAGCAAGAAAGTCGCCAGGCTTCTGGCACCACAACTGGCGCTCGAGGGCGCGCTTGTTGCCCGGGGAGCGTTTACCGGGATAGACCCCGCGCAACCAGCCAGCTTGTATTTCGTCCGTCTTCGGCCACGGAGTGCTTTTGAAGCGGAAGACATCAGCCTTGAAAACAAGAGAACCGTGATGTCCGCAGAGGCTATCAGTGAGGACGACTATCAACGTCTAATAGCTCATATCAATGCCTATCAGGACTCTGAGCAGGGCTACCTGTCGCGTTACGCGCCTGCACTCGAACAAGAAATGAGTGGGACCTATGACCATCTTGCCAGGGTCCGGGAATGGTCGATTGGCGAGGATGCCGACGAGGACAGTAGCTGATGACCGAACAAGGAGAGATCCAACGGCAATCGATCGCCAATATTACTAATCCCTGCAAAACCGTTTGGGTTTCGGCTAATGCCGGGTCGGGCAAGACCTATGTATTATCGCGTCGGGTCATTCGGTTGATGCTCGAAGGCGCCAAACCCGCCGAGCTATTATGCCTGACATTCACCAAGGCAGCTGCTGCCGAGATGGAGAATAGGGTCTTCGAGATCCTTGGTGAATGGGTGATGCTAGAGGCCTCCGAACTCAAGAAGGCTTTACGCGGACTGACCGGAAAGAAGCCCGGCGACGCCATGCTGGAGCGGGCCCGGCGCCTGTTTGCGATCGCACTCGACACACCCGGAGGATTGCGGATCCAGACAATCCACGCCTTTTGCGAATCATTGCTTCATCAGTTCACTCTCGAAGCCAATGTTCCCGGCTATTTCGAGTTGATGGACGACGCCGAACAAGCGAGCCTGATCGCCGAAGCCAGGCAGGTAGTTCTCGGTGGTATGGCCAGCTTGGATGACGCGATACTAGATCATCTCGACAATATCCGGGATGGCGCCAGCGAAGATGCGCTTCAGCAGGGCGTGACTGAACTGATCAACAAGCGCGAATTGCTTCGGGAGTTTCTCGGCGAACATCCTGAAACTGCCATTGCCCGGATTTTCGAGGCTCTGGCTGTGGATCCCAATGACACCGAGAACCAACTTTTCGACCGATTCCGAGCCGAGACAGGCTATTCCCCTGACGATCGTGCACTCCTTGACGCCGAACTACATGCCAAGGACGGCAAGGCAGCAAAGAAGATTTTGACCGACCTTGAAATGCTCGATCGCGCGCAAGATCCGATCGCGCAGCATTTCCTGAGGCGCAAAATATTTCTCAAAGCCAATAATGAGCCTCGTGCTTCATTGGTATCGGCAAGCTTTATCGAAAGACCCGGCCTATATGAGCCGTTCTTTCGGGAACAGGCGCTACTTTGTGCACACATCGATCAGGTAAAAGCGCTTAAAGCAGCAAGCTTGACGCGAAGCCTTCTTCTGGTGGTGCTTATTGATGAAGCTCAGGACACCAGCCCGCTGCAATGGCGCGTTGATGAGGCGATTACGAGCGAATTCTATGCCGGGGAGGGTGCCCAAAAAACGATCAGAACCGTTTTTGTCGTCGGCGACCAGAAGCAGTCTATTTTTTCGTTCCAAGGAGCGGATCCGGAAGAATTCAATCGTCAATATCGCCAACTCAAATCGAAAGTCAGTCAAGCAGGGTTGGAATATGACCAAATACCGCTACAGGTCTCATGGCGCTCGACACAAGAGATCCTTTCAGCTGTCGATCAGGTATTTTCTCTGACTGAGAATGCCCGTGGGCTCGGCCGGACCGACGAGACTATTTCGCATACCGCTTATAGAAAAACCCCCGGCGAAGTGATCATCTGGCCGTTAATCCGCCAACCGGATAAACCCAAAAAGACTGACTGGCTTCAACCGCCGGATGTCATCGCCGACAACTCCGCTGAAGAACAACTGGCGGCGAAGATCGCCTCTGAGATCGAAAAGTGGATCCAAAATGGCGAAAAGCTTCCAGGTGCCGATAGGCCGATCCGGCACGGCGATATTCTAATCCTGGTGCGCAAACGGGTCTGAAGAAGGAAGCCACCACAAGCAGTTAGCATTAGAAAGGGGTAATCTTCTGGAAGCCCTGGCATTTGGTTCAGAAGGCGGAATTGATGGAAGCAACCTTCCCTACACGTATGTTTGTCTTCCTTTGGATAACGCACAAGAAGTTGCAAGCAAACTAAGAGAAAAAATAGAAAAACAGCTTGGAAAACATGTATGGGTTGCTATTGTGGACACAGACAAAACATACTCTCTATGGAATTTTCATTTTACTCCGCGCCCAAAACCTATGAAAGGAATACATTCTCTCGAAGGAGTTTTAGCCTACATTGTAGGCAGGTTTCTTAAACTCAAAAAAAGAGCCACACCCTTGGCAGTAGCTGGACCAAAGATAACAACTGAAGAAGCCATCGAGATTGCTAAAATAGCTAACAGAACACGGGGTTCTGGCGCAGGAAAAACTGTTTGGGACATGGCAAACACATTCAACGTTTCCATAACTGAAGTGACATGGGAAATGCTAAACAAAGTGAAACACCTTCCCGTAGTAATTATAAGACCCCAAACGCAAAGGAATCAGTGACAGCAAGTCACAAGGATGGAGCAATGAAAAATGGATCCAATCGTTGAGCAAATGAACACATTTTTTGAACCCAAAGCAGTTGCAATCATAGGTGCCTCTCGCAGAACCATGAAAGCGGGGCACGTAATCTTCAAAAACTTTGTAATCAACAAACAACGAGGCCTATTCAAAGCAAAACTGTTTGCCGTAAACCCAAATGACAAAACAATCCAAGGTTTCCCCTGTTACCCATCAATTCTAGACATAAAAGATGACGTGGACTTGGCAGTAATAGTTGTTCCAGCAAAAATAGTTCCAGAAGTCATGAAAGAAGCAGCACAAAAAGGAGTCAAAGCCGCCGCAATAATCACTTCGGGTTTTAGCGAAATTGGAAACCATGCACTAGAAAAAGAAGTGACTGACATAGCCAAAAAAGCTGGAATCAGAGTTCTAGGTCCAAACTGCTTAGGCGTCTACGACTCCAAAACAGGCGTTGACATGCTCTTTCTTCCCGAAACAAAAACACTTACCACAGGAGACGAAGTAGTTGCCACACCCCGTCCAATGGCTGGACCCACAGCCATAGTAACCCAGAGTGGAGCTTTTGGCGCTGCCGCACTAGACTATCTGGCAGGCAAACAAATGGGCGTAAGCAAGTTTGTTAGTTTCGGAAATAAAGCAGATGTAACTGCTTCTGAAATGCTGGACTACCTGTTACACGACCCAAAAACACAAGTCATTCTTTTCTATTCTGAAAGCATAGACAACGGCAGGGAATTCATGAAAATTGCAGAGAGAGTCACATACAAGAAGCCCATTATCGCGTTGAAGGTTGGAAGGTCAGCTGCAGGAGCTCGAGCAGCCGCATCTCACACCGGCTCAATTGCTGGTTCAGACCAGATATACGACAGCGCTTTTCATCAGGTTGGTGTTCTAAGAGCTAACGATTTTGAGGAATTTTTTGATATGGGCAAAGTTATGGATGCTCAGCCGCCAATTCCTGGAAACAATGTTGCTATAATTACTGACGCAGGTGGACCAGGAATTATGGCTGTTGATGAGTGCATAAGGCAGGGGCTTAATGTGAAAAAGTTTTCTGACGAAACTATTGCAAAGTTTGAGAAGCTAAAGCAGGAAGGAAAAATTCCACGTTTTGCAACTAACTATAATCCTGTCGACTTAACTGGCTCTGTAACCTCAGAAATGTTTGAGGAAGGAATACGGATACTCTTTGAAGACCCTGAAATAGATGGCATCATAGTTTTGGGATTGCATCATCTTCCCGCACTTCAGGAGGATTTTGTTGACCGCGTTGTAGCATTATGGAAGCAATACAACAAGTCAGTTGTTGCGTGTGATGTAGGTGAA
>JARRPE010000291.1:0-2502 GCA_037383205.1 Methyloceanibacter sp. | reverse complement strand
GTGACCCATTTCCATTCGAAGGAAGCACGACCCCAGGTATGCCGTTTCCATTGAAATTCCCGATCGAACCATGGTCGTGGTCGTGGCTGGACAAGCAACCATTACATCCGTAGTCCGCCCCGTGCTGGCTGTCTTCGCGCTCAACTTCAGAAGCAAAATAGAACTCGTCTCGAGATCCAAGTTCGAGTGCGTCACCAAGTGAAGCGAAGACTTCGTCAGCGATTTGCTCTTCTGGAGAGCTGGCAAAACGGGCCAGCACTTGTTGTGGCAAAAGCACCGGCAAAGTGCTTTCTAAAATAACGAACTTCCCAAACACCGGTGTAAATACGAATTTCTCACTTAGCATATAGCGCTCCACAACATCTCGCTTTCTGATGACCAATGGCAACCAGAACATGCAATGCGCCCCCCGCTGATCAGAGTTATGTTTGGTTGGTGAAATTGTATCGAACTATTTGCATTGGCGGTTAATGCGCCAATGCATTGACACTTTTTCACAAAATCGAGCGATAGTTGCCAAAAAGCGTAATGTTGTCCCGTCGTTCAATCGGCTGCTCCGTCCCGCAGCCTACCAGTTCGTTGTCTGCGCGGCGAAGGTCAGTTTTGGCGGTTTCGAGCCAACAGTGCTCGTCAGCTTCGGGCTGCCTGCCGTCATTGCCGCGTATCTGGCGAACGGCAGTTTCGTCCGGAGGCTGTGTGAAAACTCGCCCGATGATCTGAAGAATGTTATGTTTTTCGCGAGAAATGCGGAGGCATTCCATGGGGCAGTTTATCGAAGGCGTAGATCGACATCAGGCGATGCTGCTGCCTGAAAGTTTGGACGAATATGTCGGCGAAGACAGCGCAGTTCGAGCGATTGATGCTTTCGTTGAGATGCTTGATCTTGCCGGGCTCGGTTTCAACGCAGCGCCCGCTGCGACGGGTCGACCCGGTTATCATCCTGGGTTGATGCTGCGGATCTATCTGTACGGCTACCTCAATCAGGTCCAGTCGTCACGGCGACTGGAACGCGAGTGCGGTCGCAACCTGGAACTTATCTGGCTGACGGGACGGTTGAAGCCTGACTTCAAGACGATTGCTGACTTCCGCAAGGACAACGGCCCGGCGATCCGTAAGGTATGCCAGCAGTTCGTCGCGCTATGCCGCGACATCAATCTGCTGGACGGGAACCTCGTTGCCATCGATGGTAGCCGGTTCAAGGCGGTCAATTCCAAGGCCAAGAACTACACTCGTGGCAAGCTGCGCCAGAAGCTCGGTGAGATCGACAAAGCCATCGAGCGGTATCTGGGTGAATTGGATCGCGCTGATGAGGTGTTTGAGCAGACCGGGACGGTGTTGCCCGAGGCACGCATGGAACGCACTCTGCGCAAGCTGGAACATCTCCGGAAAGAGGCGGCGCGCTACCGTTCGATCGAGAAACGCATGGATGAAACCGGCGAAACGCAGGTGTCGCTGAGCGATCCTGACGCGCGATCCATGGCCACGACACCCCGCATGCCCCGTGTCGTAGGTTACAACGTGCAGACGGCGGTGGAGGCCGAGAACCACCTGATCGTCGCCCATGAAGTCACCATGCATGGCTATGACAGAGATGCCCTGTCGATGATGGCCGTGGCTGCGCGCAATGCGATGGCCCCCGATCAGATCGAAGCCATTGCGGACAAAGGTTACTACAAAAGCGAGGAAATCCTGGCCTGCGAACAGGCCGGGGTCGCGGTCGTTGTTCCCAAGCCTCAGACATCTAATGCCGGCGCCCGGGGGCAGTTCGACAAAGCCGACTTTGCCTATGACGCAGAAACCGATGTCTATGTCTGCCCCGCTGGCGAACACTTGATCTACCGGTTCACCGGCCAGCAGGACGGCAAAGCGATCCGGACCTACTGGTCGAGCAATTGCGAAGGGTGCGTCATCAAGGAAAAATGTACCAACAGCAAGGAGCGGCGTATCCGCAGATGGGAACATGAAGATGTACTGGAACGCGTTCAGCAACGCCTGAACAAGGACCCAACTCAACTGGCTGTACGCAGCATGACCGTTGAGCATCCCTACGGCACGATCAAGTCATGGATGGGGGCCACGCACTTTAAGATGCGAAGGCTGAAGAACGTCGCCACCGAGATGGCCTTGCACGTCTTGGCCTACAATATGACCCGCGTGATGCAGATCACCGGTGTCCCGGCCCTGATTGCCGCGATGAAGGCCTGAGCCTGGGCCGCCTGGCCGCACAACAGCGTCTCAGAAGGGCCACACCGCCACAGGGCGCGTTAGCAAGCCCATTCAGTACAAATCTGAAGGATCAATCGGCGAAACGCGCGTCCGAAACCAAAGGTCGAAGAGGCCCGCTACCCGTGCCTGTTTCCACACAGCCTCCGGACCTTCCTGCCATTCGCCGCGCTTGCTCGATTTTTTCGCGACCGCGAACGCCACCGAAGGTCGGGCGGTTTCCGGACATTCGCGACGGATACGAGGGGTCATTAACCTTTTCGAAAGGTGCTGCTGCGC
>JARRPE010000290.1:0-2525 GCA_037383205.1 Methyloceanibacter sp. | reverse complement strand
ATCGGCGTGGTGGGCGTGAACGGCGCGGGCAAGTCCACGCTGCTTCGGATCATGGCCGGCGAGGAGAAGGAGTTCACGGGCGAGGCGTGGGCAGCTGAGGGCGTCCGCGTCGGGTATTTGCCGCAGGAGCCGCAGCTCGATCCGGCCAAGGACGTGATGGGCAATGTCATGGAGGGCGTGGCCGAGAAGAAGGCCAAGCTCGACCGCTATAACGAGCTTGCGGTGAACTACTCCGACGAGACTGCGGAGGAGATGGCGCAGCTCCAGGACGAGATCGATGCCCAGGATCTGTGGGACCTCGGTGCCCAAGTCGAGCAGGCCATGGATGCGCTCCGCTGCCCGCCCGGCGACGCGGACGTGAGCAAACTGTCGGGCGGTGAGCGCCGCCGCGTTGCCCTGTGCCGGCTGCTGCTCGCGAAGCCCGACATCCTGCTGCTGGACGAGCCGACCAACCATCTCGATGCCGAGAGCGTCGCCTGGCTCGAGCATCACTTGCGCGACTATCCCGGCACGATCGTGATGGTGACCCACGATCGCTACTTCCTGGACAACATCACCGATTGGACGCTCGAACTCGATCGCGGGCAGGGCGTCCCCTACAAGGGCAACTACTCGTCCTGGCTCGAGCAGAAGCAGAAGCGCCTCGAAGTCGAGGGGAAGCAGGAAGAGGCCAAACAGCGGACGCTGGCCCGCGAACTCGACTGGATCAGAGCGAGCCCCAAGGCCCGCCAGGCGAAATCCAAGGCCCGCATCAAGGCTTACGACGAATTGCTGGCGGAGGCTGGAAACGAGAAGACCGGGAATGCACAGATCACCATCCCGCCCGGCCCGCGGCTCGGCGACGTTGTGATTGAGGCGGACGGGCTGGAAAAGGCTTTCGGCGACAAGCTGCTCGTGGACGGTCTGTCCTTCAAGCTGCCGCCCGGCGGCATCGTGGGCGTGATTGGGCCGAACGGCGCGGGCAAGACGACGCTGTTCCGCATGATCGTGGGGCAGGAGACGCCGGACAACGGCGATATCCGCGTGGGCGACACGGTCAAGCTCGGCTATGTGGATCAGTCCCGCGATGCGCTCGACGAGAAGAAGACGGTCTACGAGGAGATCTCCGAAGGCGCCGAAGTCGTGACGCTGGGAAAACGCGAAGTGCCGTCGCGCGCCTATGTGGGTTGGTTCAACTTCAAGGGCGGCGATCAGCAGAAGAAGGTCGGCCAACTCTCGGGCGGAGAGCGCAACCGCGTCCACCTCGCCAAGATGCTGAAGTCCGGCGCCAACCTCATCCTGCTCGACGAACCGACCAACGATCTCGACGTGGAGACGCTATCGTCTCTCGAAGCCGCGCTCGAAGACTTCGCAGGCTGCGCCGTCATCATCAGCCATGATCGCTTCTTCCTCGATCGCATCGCCACCCACATCCTCGCGTTCGAGGGCGACAGCCACGTCGAGTGGTTCGAAGGGAACTTCGAGGACTACGAGGAGGACAAGAAGCGCCGGCTGGGCGAGGACGCGGTTCTGCCCAAGCGCATCAAGTACAAGAAGTTCGCGCGGGGGTAGCCGGTCCTAGTTCTCGGGCTTCACGAATTTCAACGTCATCCGGTCGCTCTCGCCGATGGCCGCATATTTTTCGCGGTCCTCGTCACCGAGCCGGTATGAGGGAGGCAAGGTCCACACTCCCTTCGGATAGTCTTTCGTATCCTTCGGATTGGCGTTGACCTCCGACTTGCCTGCCAGCTCGAAGCCGGCCTTCTCGGCCAAGGCGATCACGTAATCCTCATTGACGTACCCCGATGCGGCCTTGGGATCCTGCGTCACCTTGGGATCGCCCCGGTGCTGCACGACGCCGAGCACGCCGCCGGGCTTGAGTGCTTTGTACATGGCGGCGAACGATGCGTCTGCGGTCCCCGCCCGCATGAAGCTGTGCGTATTGCGGAAGGTGACGATGAGATCGGACGACTCCGCAGGCGCGATGTCGCCGTCCGTGGTCACCGTCGTCCGCTTCACTTCACCGTAGAGTTCGGGCGCGTCCTTCAGCTTTTTGTCGAAGGCTTCGAGGGACCGCTGCAGGGCCTCATAGGATGGATCGCTGGGAGCCTCGGCGGCGTAGAGCGTTCCGTTTTCCTTGAGGTAAGGCGCGAGGATTTCCGTGTACCAGCCGCGGCCGGGATAGATCTCGACAACCGTCATGTCCGGCCGGATGCCAAAGAACGTCAACGTCTCGTACGGGTGACGGTAGGTGTCGCGAGCTGCGTTGTCAGCGGATCTGTGATCGCCCGCGATCACGTCCTTCAAGCGCTCGTCCTGGGCCGGCGACTGTTCAGCGCTGGCGCCCGCCGACACGAGTGCCAGGCATCCGGCGATGAGAGACAGAAGAGTGGTTCTGGTGCGTCCTGAGATCATGATCTCCCCTTGTGTGCTGGGACCCGCGGCGTCCGGGTGTGGTCACGGCAATTAGTACGGGTGAGACCGTCGCACCGATTCAAGACCAGGACATGGCAGCGTCGTCCGCAGCCTCGCGGTTGCGGACGAGC
>JARRPE010000289.1:0-2528 GCA_037383205.1 Methyloceanibacter sp. | reverse complement strand
GCGCCCATCTCGACCGCATCGCCGACATACTGCGTGCGCTCGTACTGAAGCCGCCGCCGAATGTCACGGCTGGTTCCACCGTCTCGACTCTGCGCGAACTCGTCCGCACCGCCGCCCTCGGCAAACAAATAAGCCGGCTTGGTAACGACGGGCAGCAGGACCTGCTTGATCTTTTCACGCTGTCGGCTGCGGATTTTCTCGATCGCTGGTTCGAGAGCGAGCCTATCAAGGCCCTGCTCGGCTTCGACTCCATCGTTGGCACTTATGCGAGCCCCTTCGATCCCGGCACGGCCTATGTGCTGCTGCATCACGCCTTTGGCGAGATCAATGGAAAGAAGGGCGCATGGGGCCATGCCATCGGCGGGATGGGCGCCATGTCCGACGCCATCGCGAAGGCTGCGCGCGCCCACGGCGCGGAAATCGAAACCGGCGCGGAGATTATCGAAGTCATCACGGAAAGCGGGCGGGCTTCGGGCGTCGCTCTCGCAGACGGGAGGATCGTGAAAGGCCGCGCGATTGCCGCAAACATGACCCTCAAGCGTCTCTATACTGAATTGCTGCCCAAGACCGCCGTGCCGCCGGAATTCTTGGCACGGATGGAACGCTTCAAATACGGCTCCGGCACGTTGCGCATGAACGTCGCGCTCTCACGGCTCCCGGAGTTCAAATGCCTGCCCGGTGAGCGCGATCATCTCGGAGCTGGAATCATCATCGCGCCCAGTCTGAACTACATGCATCGCGCCTACACGGATGCGCGAAAGCGGGGCTGGAGTCGTGAGCCCGTTGTGGAGATGCTGATCCCGTCGACGATCGATTGGACCTTGGCGCCGCCAGGGGCTCACGTGGCAAGCCTGTTCTGCCAGCACGTGGCGCCCACCCTGCCCGGTGGCCGCTCCTGGAACGAAGCACGCGAGGAAGTGGCCGATCTGATGATCGCCACCGTCGACCGCGTTGCGCCGGGCTTTGCCGAAAGCGTCCTCGGCCGGCAGGTCCTGAGCCCGCTGGACCTCGAGCGCGAGTTCGGGCTCACGGGGGGCGACATCTTTCATGGACAGCTGTCTCTGAACCAACTCTTCTCCGCGCGGCCGGCCCTCGGCTACGCCGCCTATCGCGGCCCCATCGAAGGCCTCTATCACTGCGGATCAGGCGCCCATCCGGGCGGCGGCGTCACGGGAGCGCCCGGCCACAACGCGGCCCGCGCCATTCTCCGCGACCTCAAGCCTTGTTCTTTTCTTTCTTAGCCTTCTTCTTTTTCTCCTATATGGGCTCGACTTTGGCCCACTTTTTCTCGGACATGCACTTTGTGCAGCGGCAACCGATAGGCTTCAGAAAGGCATCGAAATAGGACTTGCCGTAGTCGTAGCCGAGTTCCTCGCCGGCCTTGATCTTGCGCTTGGCGAACACCCAGACGCGCTTCTTGTAGATCTCGACTTCGCAGTTCGGCTTGCAGGAATGGTTGATGTAGCGGGCGACATTGCCCTTGTACCACCCATCGATCGTCTTCTTCTTCGTGACCTCGAACAGATAGCGGCTGCGGCTCGTATACTCTTCCTCCTGGGAGAGCGTCCGGCCGAAATACTCGGTGATGCAGACACCCTTCGGGATGTCTTCCTTCGCGAACAAGCCGCGCCCGGCGCGCGCTTTCTTGACGGCGAGACCGAACCCGCCGGGTTTGTATTTGGAATTTGCCATCGTCTAACAGCCAGGCCGCCGTCTCTTCCCGCCAGTCCTGATGTCCCCCAACTTGGTCTATCGATGCAGCGTTGCCTTCGAGTCGGAATTTCCGAATCTCCCGCACGCTCACTGTAGACCGTTTCCTAGCCGCTTGCTGCGAGACCTCGCAAGCACGCATGTGACCGCACGTTCCGCCTTCGGCTATGTCCGCCTTGTAATATCGGTGGACGTCATCCAGGCTGCTGGACCTTCAGAGCACCAGCGAGCTGGCGTTGCCCTACGCGGACCATGGCGGGACCAACAGACGCAAGAGGCACGAAAGACCTACGACGCAATGAGGCGGTACTACTTGGCCAAGGCGTCTCCGACGGTGTTGCGACCGAACTGACAAGCGTCGGGCTCGTCCTCCCGTTTCTCTACACAACGATCGGTGCGCCCATCTTCTTCGCCGGCCTGCTCGTGCCGCTCAACACGCTGTCAAAGCGCATTTCGCAGATATTCACGGCGCGTTTCGTCGGGACAGCCCGGTCCAACGCACGGATCATCGCGCTTGCGACACTGACGATGGCCGCAGCCATCGTTCTGATTAGTCTGACCTTTGGCGCAATCAAGCCGCTCTGGGCTGTACCGGTATTCTTGATCGTCTCGGCCGTTCTCGGCGCCGCCGCCGGCGTCAACGGGCTGGCATTTCAAGACTTGATCGGCCGGGCGCTTCCGAAGCAGCGCCGCAGCCGCCTGCTCTTCGTCCAGTCGGGCATTGCTGGCGTCTTCGTGGTGATCGTCGCTTACGGCGCCCAGGAAATGTTGCGGCCGGGCACGTCCCTTGCCGCTCAACAGGAGCTGATTTGGCTCGG
>JARRPE010000288.1:0-2579 GCA_037383205.1 Methyloceanibacter sp. | reverse complement strand
CTCATACATCGCTTGCGCGTCCTGTTTCAGGTGCAAGCGAGAGGGCGCACGCAAGTAAAGCATGTGACCGCCGGCGTAGTTCCGCAGCTCGATCGGCTTTGCGCCCTTCAACGGCGGCAGCTGTCCCACGAGATAGGCCGGCACCGGGTAAGGCGTGATCAGATCGGTGTAGCCGCTCGCGATCAGGACTTCGAGGTTCTTGTTGGCGGCCCGGGCGTCCTGGATGTCGTCCATCGCCCCAGCATAGCCTTGCTTCGTCGGGCTCGTGCCGTAATCCCAGCGGCCGCTTATCTTGCGGTTGAGCAGCTTGAACTCCTCGTCGGTCTCATAGCCGAGCTCCTCTGTGACGTATTGCACGAAAGCCTGCGACCACAGCGGTACGGTTGCGTCCAGAACAGGGTCGGGGCCACGCGGCCAGGCGCTGGACGGGTGGGGATCGGGGCCGCCCACGCTCCCGTCATAGAGGCTCAGGACCTGACCGTCGTCCCGATCAAACTCTTTGACAAAAAGGGACTGGGGAATCCGCGAGAAATATTGCTGAACCTTGTCCAATGGAAGCCCGGTCAGTTCGGCCACCTTCGCGCTCGCGGCCTCCCCGCCTTTCTGGACACCCGACGCCAGCGCCACGAGGTAGTCCGTCATGGCGTATTGCTCGACGTCTTTGAGTGCGGCGGCCAACGCCTCGCGCGACGTCGTTCCTTCGCTCTCGAGTTTCACCGCCGCATAGGAGGGGAGTTGCAGCGCCCAAGGCAGCGGGTCGTAGTCCTCGCCCCGGAGCATTGAGAACTCGAGCGCCGGAGAGATCAGGACGAGGCCGCTCGGGGATACGCTGCCCTTGCGTTGCAGTTCCCGTGCGAGCACGGCGACACGGAACCCGCCATAGCTTTCGCCCGCAAGGAAGACCGGCGATCCCATGCGGCCTGCCTCGGTCAAGTAGAGGCGGATGAAGCCGGCGAGGGATTCGGAGTCTTGCTCGACGCCCCAGAAGTCCTTGCCGCTCTTGCTCCCCGCCGGACCACTATAGCCAGTGCCAACGGGATCGACGAAGACGAGATCGGTGAAATCGAGCCAGCTGGCCTCGTTCGGAATGAGCTCGGCGGGCGGACCGGTCAACGCACCTTCCTCGGTCGTGGCCACCACCTTCGGTCCCATTGCGCCCAGATGAAGATAGGTGGATGCGGCGCCGGGACCGCCGTTGAACACGAACGTAATCGGCCGGTCGGTATCCACAGGGTCCGTCGCGTAGGCGGTGTAGAAGATCTCCGCTTCCGGTTTGCCGTCGCTGTCATGCGGTTTTATCGTGCCGGCAACGGCCGTGTACGGAATTTCCGTCCCGTTCTGTTTGAGCACGTGCTGGGTCGTGACGTCCGCGGGCAAACGCAAGGGCCGTTCGGCGCCTTTCGCGTCGTCTGCGCTTTCGTCGGATGTGTCTTCAGCCGCGTTCGTCTCGTCGCCGTTGTCAGAGCTTGCGCTCTTCGAGGTTTCAGTCTTCTCGTCGGCGGAAGCGAGCCTCAGACTATCGGCAGAAGACATTCCGGCATGCTGAGCCCTGTCCGCATGGGCAGCGCCCGGTGCGGCGAGAATCAACAGAGCGGCGAGGAGGGACAGGAGGGCACTTGCGCGACGGGGGTGGCAGGACAGGGGCACGATTACTCCGATTTGTTCGTCTGGGTACGCTTACTCCTCTCCGCAGCTAATCGCTCAAACGGGCGGTCTCAAGGCAGCGGCGTTACGATCACGGAGCTTTGACCTTGACGGTGCCATGTTTGGGGGCCAAGCACATCGCCATGTCGAGACAGTTCCCATTCTTCGCGGTCATCGTATCGCTTGCGATCGCGCTCAGCGCCTGCGCCTCCCGCAGCGATATCGAGGCTGGGCGCTTGGCCAAGGAAGAAGCCGCCAAGGCCGAGGACGACGCGGCGTGCCGCAGCACGAACGCGAAGCCCGGCGAGGCGGCTTACGAGGCCTGCCGTCAGGAACGGGAGACCAAGCGGGCTACGAAGGCGGAAATCGACTATCAAAAGGCCCGCGATTTCGACCGGGTTCTCGGCGGCCTCAACGAATACTAGGCCCCGGCCCTTCCTGCGTCGGCAGCCTAGCGCCCAGGAATGAATGTTTTCGGACCATCTTGCCAAAGAGTGCTGTTGGCGAAGGCTATTGGCCGTTGTCCCGTTGGCCGCTAAGGTGGAGGTCCGGGAATTGAAGGGGTTCAGTTCTGCGCGGCTTGGGTTGGGTGAGCCTTGCAGAGCACCGGGTTCCGCCTTGGGGAAGGGCGTTTCGGCTCAAAACACGTGTCGTGAGCGTCGAGCGCCTCTGTGTTTCGACTCCGTCGCCGATCGAGCCTTGCGCAGGGACCGATCGTGGCAAGGGGGTCCGTCACTCGGTTGGAACCGACTAGGACTCCGTTGAGGCCATCGCATGGGCAGTCCGATGAAAAAACGACGTGCCTGGACGACCTTAGACGAGGATGCGGACGACCAAGAGTCCGCGGCGCTGGCGGCATCCCTTGCCGCGGCAAAGGATACGGCCGCGCGATCCGGTGCCCTTCTGTCCAGCGTGAAAGAAGATCTGACGGACCA
>JARRPE010000287.1:0-2921 GCA_037383205.1 Methyloceanibacter sp. | reverse complement strand
AAAGCACTGGCAGTCTTGGAATTGCAATCAGCGAGGCTGTTGAAGAAGCACCTCAAAAGAGAGCGCCTGCAAAAAAATCTGCACCGAAGAAAGCGGTGAGGAAGACCACGAAGAAGACGGTCGCCAAGAAGCGCACCGCAAAGGAGACCACCGCCAAGAAGGCCGGCGCCGCCAAGCGGACCGCCAGAAAAGCCGCCCCGAAGAAGCCTGTGACCAAGAAGGTCGCGGCAACAAGGACGCTCCTGAAGACCGCCCCCAAGAAGAGCACCGCGAAGAAAGCCGCATCCAAGAAGAAGGCCGCGTCCAAGAACACCGTCGCGAAGAAGGCCGCCCGCAAGACGGGCGTCCGCCAAGAAAACATCGGCGGAGAAGGTGGTCGCGAAATAGGCGGCTCGCAAGAAGACGGCCACGAAAGCAACGATCGCCAAGAAGCGCACTGCTAAGACATCCGTGCCGAAGGCCACCTCGCCCAAGAAGAAGGTCTCGGCGCCGAAAAGCACGACAAGAAAGACAACGAACAAGAAGACAGCGGCGCCCCGAAAGGCCGCCGCGCCAAAGACGATTGCGAACAAGACTGAGATGACCGACACGACAATGCCTCCCGCCCCTGAACTGGCGCCGGAACAGGTTGAGCCGCAAACGGAGCGGGATTGGAGCGAGACGCTGTTCTTGCCCAAGACGGAGTTTCCGATGAAGGCGGGGCTGCCGAAGCGCGAGCCAGAACTGCTGCAGCGCTGGGCCGACATGGGGCTTTATGAGCGCCTGCGCGAGAAAGGGCAGACCCAGGAGAAGTTCGTGCTACACGACGGGCCGCCTTACGCGAACGGCCATCTTCATATCGGGCACGCGCTCAACAAGATCCTGAAGGACGTGATCTGCCGCTCGCAAGGCATGATGGGCAAGGACGCCAACTATGTGCCGGGCTGGGACTGTCACGGCCTTCCCATTGAATGGAAAGTCGAGGAGGAGAAGTACCGGTCCAAGGGTAAGGGCAAGCCGGACTTCACGGACTCGGAGGCCATCGTCGCCTTCCGGCGCGAGTGCCGCGCCTATGCGGAGCATTGGCTGAACGTGCAACGCGATGAGTTCAAGCGCCTCGGTATCGAAGGTGACTGGGACGATCCGTACACGACGATGAACTACAAGGCCGAGTCCACGATCGCGCGCGAGTTGATGAAGTTCGCAATGAACGGACTGCTGTATCGCGGCTCCAAGCCCGTGATGTGGTCGGTGGTGGAACGCACGGCGCTTGCGGAAGCGGAAGTCGAGTACCAGGAGATCGAGAGCCCGGCGATCTACGTGAAGTTCCCGGTGATGTTCGGGACGGACGACAACCCCGATCCCGGCTCCTTGCAGCATGCCTCGGTCGTGATCTGGACCACGACGCCTTGGACGATCCCCGGCAACCGGGCCGTCTCCTATTCGCCTTCCATTTCATATGGCCTCTACGAGATCACACAGGCGCCGGAGGACAATTGGGCGAAGGTCGGCGAGCGCCTGATCTTGGCGGACGCGCTGGCCGAGACCGTAAAGAACGCCGCCCGCATCGATGGCTGGAGCCGCACCGGCGACGTGACCGCCTCGATGCTCAGCCACGTTATGTGTGCGCATCCGTTGCGCGACGAGGCCGCATACCGCTTCAAGGTGCCGCTGCTGGCCGGAGATCACGTCACGGAGGACGCGGGCACGGGCTTCGTGCATACCGCGCCCGGTCATGGCGCGGACGACTACAATATCTGGGTCGAAAGCGAGGGGCTCCTGCGGGACCGCGGCATCGACAAGACGATTCCGTTCACCGTCGACGAGGCCGGTTTCTTCACCAAGGACGCGCCCCGCTTCGAGGGCAAGCGCGTGGTCGACGACAAGGGCAAGTTCGGCGACGCCAACGAGACGGTCATCCGCGCGCTCATGGAGGCGAAGGCGCTTCTGGCCCGCGCCCGATACAAACACGACTATCCGCATTCCTGGCGGTCGAAGAAGCCCATCATCTTCCGGGCGACGCCCCAGTGGTTCATCGCCATGGATGAGACTTTCGAGAGCGGCGAGAGCCTGCGCGCCCGTGCCATGGATGCGATCGAGGCGACGCGCTTCGTGCCGCCGCAAGGGGAGAAGCGCATCAAGGGCATGTCGAGACGCGGCCCGATTGGGTGGTCTCGCGCCAGCGCGCCTGGGGCGTGCCGATCACCGTGTTCGTGCACAAGGAGACCGGCGAGGTCATTCCGCGCCGTGACTTCAACCCGTCCGGCGAACTGATCGATCGCATCGCCGCGGCCTTCCAGCAAGAGGGCGCGGATGCCTGGTTTGTCGAAGGCGCGAAAGAGCGCTTTCTGGACGGCCTCGTGGACGACCCGGACGCCTGGGAAAAAGTCGGTGACATTCTCGATGTCTGGTTCGACTCAGGATGCACCCATGCCTTCGTGCTCGAACAGCGCCCGGACCTGAAATGGCCGGCGTCGCTCTATCTCGAAGGCTCCGACCAGCATCGCGGTTGGTTCCAGTCCTCGCTGCTGGAGGGCTGCGGCACGCGCGGCCGCGCGCCGTTCGACGAGGTGCTGACCCACGGCTTCGTCAACGACGAGGACGGGCGCAAGATGTCGAAGTCGCTCGGCAACGTGGTCTCTCCGCAAGACGTGATCCGCCAGTCGGGCGCGGAGATCCTGCGGCTGTGGGCCATGAGCTCCGACTATGCTGATGATTTGCGCATCGGGCCCGACATCATCAAGGCAAACGTGGATTCCTATCGCCGCCTGCGGAACACGCTGCGCTTCCTGCTCGGCAACCTCGCGCACTATCGCGACGATCTCACTGTCGCCTATGACGATATGCCGGAGCTCGAGCGCTACATGCTGGCGCGGATCGCCGAACTCGATGCGTTGGTGCGCCAAGGCTATATCGTATACGACTTCAAACGCGTCTTCCAC
>JARRPE010000286.1:0-2627 GCA_037383205.1 Methyloceanibacter sp. | reverse complement strand
AAGCCCATCCCCGAACCCATCTTGGACTATTGCGCGATGCATGATCTTGAGCTCGACACCTATTCGTCCATCGAGGCCCAGATTGCGGCGCTAGCGGACGACATTGCCTACAATGCCCACGACATCGACGACGGCTACCGTGCGGGGTGCTTCACGTTTTCCGACCTTGCCTGCATCCCTCTGGCGCGGCGCTATCTCGACGCACTGGAGGCGACCTATCCCGACATCGATCCGGCACGGCGTCTTTACGAGCTCAAGCGCCGTCTGATCACCGCCATGGTCGACGACCTACTGCAGGAGACCAACCGCCGTATCGCAGCGTTGCCTGCGCAGACCGCCGACGGCGTCAGGGGCGCGAACCGCGTGACCGTGGCGTTCTCGGAAGCGATGCAAGGCGAACTCAAGCAACTCCATGCCTTCCTTTTCGAGCGCGTTTATCGCCACCCTCGGGTGATGCGGATCATGGGCGCGGCCGAAGACATCGTCGTGGAGCTGTTCCACCGCTACACGAACGATCCCGGCGCGCTGCCGCCCGAGTGGCGCGAAGCGGCGCGTGGGGACGACCCCCGCGCCACGGCCCGTCATGTGGCCGACTTCATCGCCGGGCAAACAGACCGTTACGCCATCGCCGAACACCGCCGTCTGTTTGACGCGACGCCGAATTTGCGATAGGCGCGCGCCCACGCATGTTCGGGAAAAGTGGGCGCCGGTTTTCCGATAGGATCATGCGCAAAAAAGTTTTTCCGGAGCATTCATGGACGTTTTTTCTGGGTTTCACGGCCACGTTCTGGCCGCCGTTCAGCAGCTGAAACACGATGGCATCGTGCCGAAGGACGCGAACGTCGACGGCATTACCTTGGGCGCTCCCAAGGACGCCGGCCATGGAGATCTTGCGACCAATGCGGCGATGGTGCTGGCCAAGCCCGCGAAGCTTCCGCCGCGAGCGCTCGCGGAGCGCATCGTGCCGTTGCTGGCCTCGGACCCTTTCGTCGACAAGGTCGAGATTGCCGGCCCCGGCTTCATCAATTTGACGTTGAAACAGAGCTTCTGGCCGAGCGTTTGCCGTATGGTGCTGGAGCAGGGCTATGCATTCGGCCGCAGCGCCATCGGCAAGGGCGAGGCGGTGAATGTCGAGTATGTCTCCGCCAATCCGACCGGTCCCATGCATGTGGGCCATTGCCGGGGCGCGGTGTTCGGCGACGCGCTCGCCAATCTCCTTGCCTTCGCCGGGTACGATGTGACGCGCGAGTACTATGTCAACGATGCGGGCGCGCAGGTGGATGTGCTCGCGCGGTCGGCGTACCTGCGCTACCGCGAGGCGCTCGGTGAGGACATTGGGGAAATCCCCGAGGGTCTTTACCCCGGCGACTACCTGAAGCCGGTCGGCGAAAATCTTGCGAAAAATCACGGACGCGATCTGCTGGATATGCCGGAAGCAGAATGGCTGCCGCTCGTGCGGAACGTCGCGCTGAAGGCCATGCTCGGCATGATCGAGGACGATCTCGCCCAGCTGGACATCCGCCACGACGTGTTCTTCTCCGAGCGTTCGATGACCGACGGCAAAGACGAAGTCGGCGAGACCATCGCCGATCTGAAGTCGAAAGGGCTTGTCTACGAAGGGCGCCTGCCGCCGCCCAAGGGCAAGCTGGATGAGGACTGGGAGGACCGGATCCAGCTCCTGTTCCGCGCAAGCGATTTCGGAGACGATCAGGACCGGCCGCTGGTGAAAGCGGACGGGACCTACACCTATTTCGCCGCCGACATAGCCTATCACTACGACAAGTTCAGACGCGGCTTTAGGTCGATGATCGACGTGTGGGGAGCCGACCATAGCGGCCATATCAAGCGCATGCGGGCGGCGCTGAAGGCGCTGACCGACGGCAAGGCGGATCTCGACGTGAAGATATGCCAGCTCGTCCGGCTGTTCCGGGCAGGCGAGCCGGTGAAAATGTCCAAGCGCGCCGGGACGTTCGTGACGTTGAGGGAGGTCGTGGACGAGGTCGGGGCCGGCCCGGTCCGGTTCATGATGCTCTATCGAAAGAACGATGCGCCGCTCGACTTCGATTTTGCGAAAGTCACTGAGCAGTCGCGGGATAACCCGGTTTTCTACGTCCAGTACGCCCACGCCCGCGCGAGCTCGGTCCAGCGGAATGTTCTTGAGGCATTTCCGGACCTTGCGTTGGATAGAGAACACTTGGCCTCAGCCGATCTCGACCGGTTAACGGACGAGGGCGATCTCACCCTCATCCGGCGCATCGCCCAGTTCCCGCGCATCGTCGAAGCCGCGGCCGAGGCGCACGAGCCGCACCGGATCGCGTTCTATCTTTATGATCTTGCGGGTGACTTCCATGGTCTCTGGAACCGAGGCAAAGACTTGCCACAATTACGTTTTATTCACCAAGATGACCGAGAGTTAACACGTGCGCGTGTTGCGCTTTTGGTAGCCACACAACGCGTCTTGGCGTTGGGTTTGGGGATCCTCGGCGTCCATGCAGTGCACGAGCTGCACTAACGGGCTCAGGGGGCGCGGAGTGGTTCGAGGGTAGTAACCATGTCCTCGCAAGATGGTGGGTTTGGCCGCCAAAATGGCGGACCTTCCGAATTCGATTCAAACTGGACCGAGGGCG
>JARRPE010000285.1:0-3594 GCA_037383205.1 Methyloceanibacter sp. | reverse complement strand
GCAGTCGGGTCGCTCGCGGCGCGTCTCGCCAACATGTTCATGACCGAGATCGTCAAACGGTCGGACGTCGGTATCGACCTGCACTCGGCGGCCATCCATCGCACCAACCTACCCCAGGTGCGCGTTTCGCCGCGCAAGCCGGAGACCATGATGCTTGCTCAGGTGTTCGGCGCACCGATCGTCATGACGTCGAAGATTCGCGACGGTTCCTTGCGACAAGCCGCGCGCAACCACGACGTCGATATCTTGCTCTACGAAGCGGGCGAGGGCTTGCGGTTTGACGAGGTCTCCGCGCGGACCGGCGTGATGGGTATCCTGCGGGTCATGCGCCGTCTCGGGATGGTCAAGGCCAAAGGTATCGCCAAACCGCAGGCCGCACCGATGCGATCCTCATCCAGTTTTTGGCTTCGCGCTCCTGCCGGGGGTCTCTTGCGGACCGTCAAGACGATCGGCGCCCACGTAGACCGCGGCGATATACTCGGCCTGGTGTCCAATCCGTTCGGCGATGTCGAGACCGAGATCGTGGCGAACGAGCCGGGTCTGCTGGTCGGCCGCACGAACCTGCCCGTGGTCAACGAAGGGGACGGCCTCTTTCACGTGGCCAGAATCCGCGCCAATGACGACCCGGCCACGACGATCGATCTGCTGACCGGTCAACTCGAAGAAGAGCCGCTGTTCGACGAAGACGAAATTATCTAGCGCCCTGGCTCGCCGCGCGACGCGATCGCGGCTCCGCCGCGCTTCTTGCAACGCTTCCCCCCTGGCGGCCCTCTCGCCCTTTCCGTCTCCGAGGCTGCAACTCGTTTAGACACGGTCTAGAAGTCGGCGGGCCTTTAGTCTAATTCTGAAAGGCTGAGGCTCCGCTGTCGGGCTTCCAATAACTGTGCCTTTTCGCAAGTGCGAAATGAGAAGACCCCAGAGGAAACGGACGGAAATGAAAGACAATTACCGCCACTATATCTCATATGTATTAAGATTATAGGTGAAGCAGGCAGGCTCGACACGACAGTAAATAGAAATTACGCCGGCGACAGCAAAGGCCTGGGCACGGGCCGTCTGCACCACGAGGGTCTTCTAAAGCGCGTGATCGCCGCCAATTTCGGCCGAATGCCCAAGGTCGCCGAGGCTGCTCAGAACAAAAAGATCTGTGGCTACAACCTTCCCCAGGGCGTGATCTCGCAGCTCTATCGGGCCTGCGCCGCCGGACAGCCGGGTCTCTTCTCCAAGGTTGGCCTTCACACCTATGTCGACCCGCGGATCGACGGCGGCAAGGTGAATGACGTGACAGAGGAGGACATCGTCAAGCTTGTCGAGGTCGAAGGCGAGGAGTGGCTGTTCTACAAGGCCACGAAGATCGACGTGGCTTTCATCCGCGGCACCAGCGCCGATCCGTCCGGCAATCTCAGCATGGAGAAGGAAGCGCTGACCCTCGACAGCCTGGCGCAGGCCATGGCCGCCTACAACAATGGCGGTCTCGTCATCGCCCAGGTCGAACGCATCGTCGAGCAGGGCTCGCTCAAGCCGAAAGACGTCAAGGTGCCCGGCATCCTGGTCGACTGTGTCGTTGTGGCCGACCCGCCGGAGATGCACCGCATGAATTATGGCGTGATCTACGATCCGGCGCTGTCGGGCGAAATCCGGGTGCCCGTGGAAGGTATCCCCAAGATGCCGCTGGATGCCCGCAAGGTCATCGCCCGGCGCGCCGCGTTCGAGCTGCCGCCCAACGGCGTCGTGAATCTTGGCGTCGGCGCCCCGGACGGCGTGGCCTCCATCGCCAACGAGGAAAAGGTGACCCCCTACATCACGCTCACCACCGAAGCCGGCGCCGTGGGCGGCGTGCTTGCGGGCGGATCGAGTTTTGGATCCTCCGCCAACGCCCACTCGATCATCGACCAGAACACCATGTTCGATTTCTACGATGGCGGCGGTCTCGATTTGACCTGTCTCGGCATGGCCGAATGCGACGCCCAAGGCAACGTCAACACGAGCCGCTTTGGCGGACGCCTCAACGGCTGCGGTGGCTTCATCAATATCTCACAGAACTCCCGCGCCGTGGTCTTCGCCGGAACCTTCACCGCCGGCGGGCTAAAAGTGGAGATCGCCAACGGCACGCTCAAAATCGTTCAAGAGGGCCGGGCCAGAAAGTTCGTCAACCAGGTCGAGCAGATTACGTTCAGCGGGCAGTTCGCCCAGCAACGCTCCCAACCGGTCATCTACGTCACCGAGCGCTGCGTGTTTCAGCTGACCCCGGACGGCCTCGAGCTCATCGAAGTCGCGCCCGGCATCGATATCGATCGGGACATTCTTCCGCACATGGACTTCGAGCCCGTCAGCATCAATCCGATCTGCATGGAGCGGCGCATCTTCTTCGACGAGCCCATGGATCTGCTGACCGACCTCCTGAATCTGAAGCTGTCCGAGCGCGTCAGCTACGATGCGGACAGGAACATCCTGTTCCTGAACCTCGAAGGTTGGAGCGTCCGCAAGAAGAGCGACATCGACGATCTCCAGAAAGTTCTCTGCGAGGCTTGCGAAAAGGCGGGCAAACGGGTCAACGCGGTCGTCAATCACGATGGCAGCCGGATCGCAGAGGACCTCTACGACGACTACGCGGCGATGATCGAGCACATGATGGAGCATCATTACGCTTCGACGACGCGCTACACGACGAGCACCTTCATGCGCCTCAAGATGCAGGAGGCCCTTAGCAAGCGCGGACTCGCGCCGCACGTCTACGAACGGGCGGAAGAGGCCCACGAGGCGCTGGGCCTTGAAGCCGGCGGCAGCCCCGGCATACCGCGGGCTGTCGGCCAAACGGCCGAAGCGCACATGGGCAAGTAGGGTCTAGGCAAAGGCAAGACGGGGTCCGGCGACGGACGTGTCTGTCGGCAAGTCGCTGCGCCATCCGGAATCGCGCGGCACGACACCGTCCTCAGCGACAGCTGGACGAGATACGGCAGGGCCAGATCATGCGGCACAGACGGAGAGAGCTGGTTGGACTTTTTTGCTTCATCTTGTCGGCGGCAGCAGCCCTTGCCTTCACAGCGCCCGTCCTCGCCGCGGACGCGCGTCCGATGAATACGGGCGTCGTACCTCCGCGGGTGAGCGCTGAATCGGTCTTCGTGATGAACGCGGACACGGGCGAGGTTCTTTACGAAAAGAACCCCGATAAAGTCTTCCGGATCCTCAGCCTGACCAAACTCGTGACGGCCTACATCCTTGTGGACCGGATGGGGGACCGTCTCTCCGAGACGATCGAAATCGACCGGCCGCACCGTACCGGTGGCTCGTCCGCAAATCTCAAGCGGCATGATGTCTGGACACTTCAGGATCTCCTCTACGGCATGGTCCTGGTCTCAGGCAACGACGCCTCGCTCGCCATCGCCGATGCAGTGGGCCGCGATCTCCTGGCGTCAGACGGCAAGCAGGGCGATACGGCCAAGGCGACGGCGCGCTTCGTTAAGGAAATGCAAGCTGCGGCATCGAGCCTCGGCGCGATCAATGCGACCTTCGCCGACCCGTATGGACTATCGCCGCAAAACGCTGGGACCGCCCGCGACATGGGGTTGATCGCCGCGAAGATCTTCGTCGATC
>JARRPE010000284.1:0-2666 GCA_037383205.1 Methyloceanibacter sp. | reverse complement strand
GTCGGGCTGAACTGGATGATCAACGCCGTGATGCCCCCGAACATCGTACAGCTGCGCATGCCGGCGCCCGCCACGCGCTACATCCACTTCTGGAAGGGCGACAGGGTCTTCGAGCCGGGGATGCTGATCGACGGCTTCTATACGGTGATCAAGGGCCGCTTCAAGCTGACGATCGACAACCCCGAGACGGGCGAGCACTTCGAAAAAGAATTCGGGCCCGGCGAGCATTTCGGCGAGCGCATCCTGCTCAAGTCGCATCTGCGCACGGGTCTCGTGGACGCACTCGAAGACGGCCTGCTCCTCTTCACCGCCCAGAAGGACTTCCGGCGGTTCGCACGGGCCTTCCCGCCACTCGAGAAATACTTCCACAGCTATATCGACGAGACATTTGGCGGCCCAGACAAGGCCTTCGCCCCGGGCAACGTCAAGGACGGGAAGGAAGACGAGCACGGGCACTAGGCGTGAGGTCTTCGAGACCGCCGCGTTCAAGCTCTTGTGGTCCTTTGGGCTTTCCCCCTCCCACGCGCGTCCCGCAGTCCTTATAGTCGCCCGGTCATGACCAAGAAGAGCACCGCCTCATCCGGCGCCGATAACCCTGCGGGGGCCAGCAGACCTGCGGGGCCGGGCGACCACGTCTATCTGATCGACGCCTCGGGCTATATTTTCCGCGCCTACCATGCGCTGCCGCCCCTAACGCGGCCGTCCGACGGCCTGCCAATTGGGGCCGTGCACGGCTTCTGCGCCATGCTCTGGAAGCTTCTGCGGGACGCGGACGAACTCGCGCCGCCGACGCATCTGGCGGCGATCTTCGACAAGTCCGAGCACACGTTCCGCAACGATCTCTACGCGGGCTACAAGGCGAACCGGTCGGAGACGCCCGAGGATCTCGTGCCTCAGTTTCCGCTGGTGCGCGACGCCGTGCGCGCCTTCAACGTGGCGTGCATCGAGAAGCTCGGCTACGAGGCGGACGACCTCATTGCGACCTATGCGCTGCAAGCCAAAGAGGCCGGTGCCGACGTCACCATCGTCTCCTCCGACAAAGACCTGATGCAGCTCGTGGGGCCGGGCGTGCGCATGTACGACACCATGAAGAACAAGGTGATCGACGAAGAGGGC
Source organism: Methyloceanibacter sp. (assembly GCA_037383205.1). GTDB lineage: Bacteria > Pseudomonadota > Alphaproteobacteria > Rhizobiales > Methyloligellaceae > Methyloceanibacter. The sequence continues at coordinate 1,550 of JARRPE010000284.1, read as the reverse complement.
GTGGTCGAGAAATTCGGCGTGCCGCCGGACAAGGTCATCGAGGTGCAGGCGCTGATCGGCGACACGTCCGACAATGTGCCGGGCGTGCCGGGCATCGGCGTCAAGACAGCCGCCCTGCTGATCGGCGAGTACGGAGACCTCGATACGCTGTTGTCTCGCGCCGAGGAAATCAAACAAAAGAAGCGCCGCGAGAACCTTATCGAATTTGCGGACCAGGCGCGCCTGTCGCGCACGCTCGTGACCCTCGACACCGAGACCCCGCTGGACGTGCCGTTGGCCGAAACGGCCGTGCGCGCGCCGGAGCCCGAGACGCTGCTCGGCTTCATGCGCCAGATGGAATTTACGACGCTGACGAAGCGCGTGGCCGAGGGTCTCGGCGCCCCGCTGCCCGATGAGGGCGGCAAACCGAACAAGACCGCCCGGAAGAAAAAGAACGACTACGACCACCCCTTGCGGCAGAGCCCTCGCGGCGCGACGGGACCGGCCCGCGACATCGCCGTGCAGGGCGGATCGCCGCGCGAACTCGCCGCCGAGCGCCAGGACCGCATCGAGGACATTCCCTTCGACCGTGGCGCTTACGAGACCGTGACGGACGCTGCGCGGCTCGCCGAACTCGTGGAGGCGGCGCGCGAGCAAGCCTTCGTGGCGCTGTCGGTGAAACGCGACCGGGCCGATCCCATGGCGTCCGACATCGCCGGTATCGCGCTGTCGCTCGCGACCGGCCAGGCGGCGTACATCCCCATGGCGCACAGCGCCGGCGACGGGCTCGATCTCGCCGGCGCCCCTGAGATCGCGCAAGTTCCGCCCGCCGAGGCAATGAAGCTGTTGAAGCCGCTGCTCGAAGACGAGGCCGTGCTCAAGATCATCGCCGACGCCAAGCCCGCCATGGTGGCGCTGGCTCGCTACGGTATCGCGCTCGACAGCGTCGACGATCCCACGCTGATCTCCTACGCGCTGGATGCCGGGCGCTCCGACCACGGCCTGGCCAAACGCACAGCGGCACTGTTCAACCACACCTGCTTCACCGAGAAAGAGGTGCTGGGCACGGGCAAGGCGGCGATCCCCTTCACCCAGGTCGAGGTGGCGCGCGCGACGGAAGCCGCGGGCGAGGAGGCGGACGCCACTTTGCGCCTGTGGATGGTGTTGAAACCGCGCCTGCCGTCCGAAGGCGTGACCACGGTCTACGAGACGCTCGAGCGGCCATTGGAGCCTGTGCTGGCCGAGATGGAGCGCGCCGGCATCAAGGTGGACCGGGCCATGCTCGCCCGCCTGTCGGGGTCGTTCGCTCAAACCATCGCGCGGCTCGAAGACGAGATCCGCGAACTGGCGGGCGAGGACTTCAATATCGGCTCGCCCAAACAGCTTGGCGAAATCCTGTTCGACAAGATGAGCCTGCCCGGCGGGCGCAAGACCAAGACGGGCGCTTGGAGCACGGACGCCGCCGCGCTCGAGGAACTCGCCGCGGAAGGACACGACCTGCCGCTGAAGATCCTCGAATGGCGGCAGCTTGCGAAGCTGAAAAGTACGTATACGGACGCTTTGCCTGCCTA
>JARRPE010000283.1:0-2668 GCA_037383205.1 Methyloceanibacter sp. | reverse complement strand
GTCGATGAGATTCGGGGCGTCTACCGGCGCCGCCGCGATACGCTCGTCGATTCGATCACCCGCGCGGGCTGGCCCATTCCATCGCCGCCGGCGACGATGTTCGCCTGGGCGCCGATCCCGGACATGTTCGCCCATGTCGGCTCCCTCGAATTCTCGAAGCTGCTTTTGGAACGAGCCTCCGTCGCCGTGGCGCCGGGCGTGGGCTTCGGAGAGTACGGCGAAGGCTATGTACGCATCGCACTCGTCGAGAACGAGCAGCGCATTCGCCAGGCCGCCCGCAACATCCGCAAATTCCTGACCGAGTCGGCCAACGACCTGCACAACGTCATTCCACTGGCCTCCAAAGCCCAGCGGACGCTATAGCTCCTTCCATGGCAGAACCTTTGAAGCTTGGACTGGCCGGGATCGGCACTGTCGGCACTGGCTTGGTGCAATTGATTTCCGCGCGCGCTGATACGCTCGCGGCCAGAACCGGCCGGCCCATCGAGATCGTCGCCGTCTCCGCACGCAACAAGCGCAAGAAACGCGGCGCCGACATCTCGAAGATGCGATTTGTCGCTGATCCTATCTCTCTGGCAAAGGATCCCGAGATCGACGTTTTCGTCGAACTGATCGGCGGTGAAGAGGGCCCCGCCAAAGAGGCCGTCGAAGCCGCGCTAGAGGCGGGCAAACATGTGGTCACGGCGAACAAGGCTCTTCTCGCCCATCATGGGCCAGCGCTCGCCGCGCTCGCCGAGAAGAACGGCGTCGCCCTGAATTTCGAAGGCGCCGTGGCAGGTGGCATCCCCGTGGTCAAAGCCATCCGAGAGGGCCTGCAAGGCAACGACGTCACCCGTGTGTTCGGCATCTTGAACGGTACGTGCAACTACATCCTGACCAAGATGGAGCGCGAAGGCCGCGACTTCGCCGATGTCCTCAAGGAAGCGCAGGAGCAGGGCTACGCGGAAGCCGATCCCACTTTCGACGTGGGCGGTTTCGACACCGCGCATAAGCTCTCTCTGCTTACGAGCCTCGCGTTCGGCACGAAGACCCGCTTCGATGCCGTCTATGTGGAAGGGATCGAGACCATCACCCCGACCGACATTGAGGCGGCGACCGATCTCGGCTATCGCATCAAGCTGCTCGGCGTCGCGCTCAGAACCGACAGCGGGATTGAGCAGCGTGTTCATCCGACCATGGTGCCGAGGGACACGGCCATCGCGAATGTGGACGGCGTCTCCAATTGCGTCGCCATCGACGGCGATTTCGTCGGCGACGTGATGCTGATCGGCCCAGGGGCCGGTGGAGGACCGACGGCGTCGGCTGTCATGAGCGACATCATCGATATCGCCCGCGGCATCGTCTTGCGGCCTTTCGGCGTCAAGGCCAAAAGTCTGAAAGCCTACAAGAAGGCCGCCATGCGGACCCACGAGGGCGGTTATTACATTCGCCTGTCCGTCTACGACCGGACGGGCGCCTTCGCGGCCATCGCCCAACGCATGGCGATGCAGGGCATCTCGCTTGAGAGTATCGTGCAACGCCGTCCCACCACCGAGCGCCCCGATCAAGGCCGGACGCCCCGGAAGAAGGGCGAGCCCCAGGCCAGCATCGTCATGGTGACCCACGAGACCACGGAGGCCGCCGTCCGGAAGGCGCTCGCCGCGATCCAACGGGACGGCCATGTCGACTCCAAGCCACAAATGATCCGTATCGAAAAGCTTTAACGGTCACAGCGCAGGCAGCGCGGTCGCACGTTGAAGCGAGGGAGGGTTCCCGTGTCAGAGGCAGTTGAGAAAGCAGAGCTCGACCGCGCCTTGGCGCTTGATATCGTTCGCGTGACAGAAGCGACCGCCGTGGCGGCCGCCCAATGGCTCGGGCGCGGCGACGAGGCCTCGGCGGACCAGGCGGCAGCGGCGGCGATGCATCGCGAGGTCGCACGCCTGCCGTTCGAAGGTATCGTCGTTGTCGGCGAGGGCGAAGAGGGGGAATGCCCGTTCTTCTTCTTGGGCGAGAAGATCGGCGCAGGCTCCGCTTCTGGCGCCATCCTGGATGTTGCCGTCGACCCGATCGAGGGGACGACCCTTTGCGCCAAGGCGCTCCCCAACGCCATGTCGGTGCTGGTCGTCGCCGAACGCGGCAGTCTCCTGAAAGTGCCGCCCATCTACATGGAGAAGGTCGCGATCGGTCCCGGCTACCCGGAAGGCGTCGTCAGCGTCGCCGCATCGCCCACGGACAATCTCACGGCGTTGGCCGACGTGAAGGGCGTTGGCGTCCAGGACCTGACGGTGTGCGTGCTCGACCGGCCGCGCCACGGCGATCTCATCGAGGAAATCCGCTCGGCCGGCGCGGCGCTGCGCCTCATCGGCGATGGCGACATTGCCGGCGTGATCCATGTCACCGATCCCTTACAAACCGACATCGACATTTATCTCGGAACGGGCGGCGCGGCGGAAGGCGTGCTGGCCGCGGCCGCGCTGACTTGCCTCGGAGGTCAGATGGAGGGACGGCTCGTGGCGCTCAACAAGGAGCATCGCGCCTGGGCCAAACTTGCCGGCATTACCAACCTGTCAAAGACGTACGCGCTCAAAGACATGGTCGCAGGGGATATCAGCTTCGCCGCCACGGGCATTACGGATGGCTCGATGATGGCCGGGGTCCATCATACCCGGACGGCAACCATCACGGAGAG
>JARRPE010000282.1:0-2680 GCA_037383205.1 Methyloceanibacter sp. | reverse complement strand
CTCGCATTCTGGGCGACGCCGGTCATGACCGTGGGGCATCTGCTCTTCGCGGTTGCGACAACGGGGTACATCCTCATCGGTATATTGCTTGAGGAACGCGATCTCGTGTCCGTTCACGGCGAGTCCTACGTGGAGTATCGCCGCCGCGTCTCGATGATCGTGCCGATGCCGCCACGCAAGAACTAGCGCGGCACCCGAGAGGTCGCGCAGAGGCGGGTGCGCTCAAGTCGCGTGCGCTTCTGTCAAGTGCAGGTCAGAACGATCTTGCCCATATGGCTCGGATCGTCGATGCGCTTATGGGCCTCGGCAGCCTCAGCGAGCGGGAATGTCGAGTCGATCACGGGCTTGTATTTGCCGCTCTCCACGAGGGGCCAGATCTTCTCTTCGATGACCGTCGCCATTTTCGCCTTGGTCTCATCGGTCTGTGCGCGGAGCGTCGAGCCGGTGAGGGTGAGGCGGCGCATCATCACCCGCATCAGATCCAGTTCGACCTTCGATCCCTTCAAGAAGGCAATCTGCACGATGTGACCTTCGAGAGCTGCGGCGTAGATGTTTTTCTGAATGTAGTCGCCACCGACCATGTCGAGAATCACATCCGCACCGTGCTTGCTCGTCACCTCTTTGACAACGTCGACGAAGTTCTCTTCGCGATAGTTGATGGCCTTTACCGCACCGAGTTCCTCGCAGGCTTTCGCCTTCGTATCGTCCCCGACCGTGACGATTACCTTCGCGCCGAACGCGGTGCCGAGCTGGATGGCCGTGGTGCCGATGCCGCTCGCCCCGCCATGGACCAGCAGCCAGTCGCCTTCTTTCAGACATCCCCGTTCAAAAACGTTGTGCCAGACCGTGAAGATCGTCTCGGGGAGGGCCGCCGTCTCGACGGGGCTCAGACCTTGAGGGGCGAGAAGCGTGGTCGCTTCGGGCGCGACCGCGTATTCGGCGTAGCCGCCGCCATTGACCAGGGCGGAGACGAAATCGCCGGGCTTGAACCGCGTCACGCCTTCGCCGGTCGCGACGACCGGCCCGGATACCTCGAGGCCCAGCAGGTCGGATGCGCCTTTAGGCGGCGGGTAAAGACCTTGACGCTGCAGCACATCCGGCCGGTTGATGCCGGCGGCGGCGACCGCGATGAGCACTTCGTCCGCGGCGGGTGTCGGTACGGGCCGCGTTCCCGGCGTCAGTTGTTCCGGTCCGCCCGGCTCGCGGACTTCGATCACGGTCATGGTCTCTGGCAGCATTCTCGTCCCCATTTTGCGTTTCCTGTTCACTCTTAGAGAAGACCGCTGCGCGATGCTAGGATGCGAGCGCCCGAACGGCATGGATGACAGGGCCTAGCGAGCGGAGATTTCGACCATGGACCTCGACGACCTCACACCCAAAAAGCCGAAGGGCCACGAGATCGGGCAGGATCTGTCGACACTGTCCGAGGGCGAGTTGCGGGCGCTGATCGAGACGCTTGAGGGCGAGATAGCGCGCATCGAGGCCGTCTTGGGCGAGAAACAATCCTCGCGCAGCGCCGCGGAAGCCGCGTTCAAACGCTAAGCCCACACGGACAGAGTTTCTTTAGGTAAACCGGGCCTTAGTCTTAACTGGTTGTTAGGGACTCGCCCGTAAAGTCATCGTTATCCAGTCCTCTGGATCTGAGTGGCCTGTTCCACTCTGTTTGACGCCTCCCTGTTAACTTCCTGAGCCGCCGTTTCGGCGGCTCTTTTTTTGCCCTCCATTCGCCACAGCTTGCGTTTTAACCTTTCTTACCGGAAGGTAACGACAGCGCTGACCCATGGCATAGTATGCCCCGCAATAAGAGGGGCGATGGAGTACCGGGGGACATGGCGGGGAAGACCGAAAATACGATCTATGGTGACGGCGTAACCGTCTCATTTGGCGCGAAATTTGCGCGTTCCGACCAATTCAAGACCGTTTTCCGAGAGGGCATGGCGCTGGTCGAGGCGGCCGCGGCCTATCTCGACGGTGACGGCCGCAAAGAGGCCCGCCAGCTCAAGCCGCCGCACTCGTTAGCCTATGCCACCGAGAGCATGCGTCTCACCACGCGGTTGATGCAGCTCGCGTCCTGGCTCTTGATCCGACGGGCCGTCACGGAGGGCGAACTGACCCCCGAGCAGGCGCTCGAGGAACAGCGCAAGATCAAGCTCCCGGTCGAGGATTCGAAGCCCGTCCGCGATCTTGAAGCGTTGCCGGAACGGCTGCGCGCCCTCATCGAGGAGAGCGTGAAGCTGCAGGAGCAGGTCGTCCGGCTCGACCAAATGATGGATTTCAAGCAGCCCGAGGGCGACGATGCCCATCATCCGGTCGGCGCGCATTTCTCGCGGCTTCAAGCCGCCTTCGGTCAGGACCGCGAATAGGCCGGTTCCAGTACGACGGCGCTAAGGAAGCCTGCCAGCCTCAAAGAAACTTTTCGATGTCGGAGATTGCGTTCAGGAGACGGTCGTGGTTCTGGCCGGCCGCCCCGTGGGTATGGCCCATTTTTTGTGCTCTTCTGCCGGCGGTTCCGGCGTATGTGCATCGCCGTGCTCGATGGTCTCTTCGTGACGTACGATTTCCGCACGGTGCGCGGCGATTTCGGCTGCAATGTCGTCAGTGCCCGCAGTGAGCGACACACATGCTGCAACTGGCAACAGCGTGTTTGGGACGAGAATGGGCGCACTTCGGAGCTTTTCCT